>NZ_JBHSCH010000099.1:0-11443 GCF_042651065.1 Teichococcus aestuarii | reverse complement strand
GGCGCAGCAGCGCGGCCAGGCGCCGCACCGGGTCGGGCGGCGCGGCGAGGCGCTGCAGCGGCGCGAGCTCCTCCGCCTCGGGCAGCACGGCGGCCAGCACGCCGGCCTCGCGCATCAGCGCCAGCGCCCCTGCCGGCTCCGGCGCCTCCAGCAGGCGCTTCAGCTCCATCCACACCCGCTCGGCGGAGAGGCGGGCGAGCCCCGGCACGGCGGCGCGGATGGCGGCCAACGCCGCCGGATCCGGCGCGCCGCGGCCATAGCGGGCATGGAAGCGGAAGAAGCGCAGCACGCGCAGATAATCCTCCGCCAGCCGCGTCGCCGGGTCGCCCACGAAGCGCACGCGGCCGGCGGCGAGGTCCGCCCGGCCGCCGAAATAGTCCCAGAGCGCCCCTTCGGCATCCATCGACAGGGCGTTGATGGTGAAGTCCCGCCGCGCCGCGTCCTCGCGCCAGTCCTCGGTCCAGGCCACGGTGGCGTGGCGGCCATCGGTGGCGAGGTCCCGCCGCAGGCTGGTCACCTCCACCGGCTGGTGGTCCAGCACGGCGGTGACGGTGCCGTGCTGCAGGCCGGTCTCGAACACCTTCAGCCCGGCCGCGCGCAGCCGGGCGGCGATCGCCTCGGGCGGCAGCGGCGCGGCCACGTCCACATCGTGCACGTCGCGGCCGGCCAGCGCATCGCGCACCGCGCCGCCCACGGCGCGCGCCCCCGGCAGGGCGGCCAGCACGGCGGCGGGGGCGCCCTGGCGCAGCCAGCCGGGCGGGGTGATGCGGTCGGCCGGCGGGTCGCCGGGCGGAAAGCCGGTCGGGAGAGAGGTCATGGCGGCGCAGGCACAGCACGCGGCGGCGCGCCACGCAACACGCATCCAATCAACCCGTGCCGCGTTCAACCGGCAGTCCGCCGCGCCAGCCGGCGCGGCACCATGACCAGGAGAAGCAAAGATGGACGAGAACCGCGTGACCGGCGCCGCCCGCGAGACCGTTGGCCGTGTGCAGGACGCCGTGGGCGGCATGACCGGCAACCGCGACTACCAGGCCCGCGGCATGTACAACCAGGCGCAGGGCTCGGCCGAGAACGCCCTTGGCCAGCTCTGCGACAATGTGCGCGAGCAGCCGCTGACCTCGCTCGCGATCGCCGCCGGCATCGGCTACATCCTGGGCCGCCTGCGGATCCTCTGACCCCGCAAGGAGGCATTGGCGGGGGCGCCGCGGCGCCCCTGCCCCACCGGTGCCTTTCCTGACATGGCAACCCTGCGGCCCGGCACGGTGTTGCCTTCCTGCCCATCGCGCAGGAACTTCTGATGCCGGACAGCGAACAATTCGATCTCGTCGTCCTCGGGTCCGGCAGCGCCGGCACCAAGGTCGCCACCACCTGCCGGAAGGCGGGCTGGTCGGTCGCCGTGGTGGAGGCGCGCGATTTCGGCGGCACCTGCGCCCTGCGCGGCTGCGAGCCGAAGAAGGTGTTCTGGACGGTTGCCGAGGCCACCGAGCGCGCCCGCAACCTGGCACCGCACGGCGTGGCCGGCGGCGATGCGCTGCGCCTCGACTGGACCGCCGCCCAGGCCTTCAAGCACAGCTTCACCGACCCGGTGCCGGAGAACCGCGAGGCCGCCCTGCGCGCGGCGGGCATCGTGCCGATCCATGGCCAGCCGCGCTTCCTGGCGCCCGACACCCTGACGGTGGGCGAGCGGCGCCTGGCGGCCCGGCATGTGCTGATCGCCACCGGTGCCGCTCCCGCCCACCTGCCCATCGAGGGCGCCGACCTGCTCGCCACCAGCGACGATTTCCTGCTGCTGGACGCGATGCCGGAGAGCCTTGTGATGGTCGGCGGCGGCTACATCGCCTTCGAGTGCGCGCATCTGGCGGCCCGGGCCGGTGCGCGCGTCACCATCCTGCAGGCCGATGACAGGCCACTCGCCCAGTTCGAGCCGGACCTGGTGGCGCGGCTGCTGGAGCGCACGCGCGGCCTCGGCATCGAGGTGGCGCTGGGCTGCAAGGCGAGCCGCATTGCCCGCCAGGGCGCGGGCTTCGCCGTCGCCTGCGAGAACGGGCGGGAATTCCAGGCGGCGCTGGTGGTGCATGGGCTGGGCCGCAGCCCCTCCTTGCAGGACCTGGCGCTGGAGGCCGGGCAGGTGGCGGTGGAGAAAGGCCGGCTCTCGCTCGACCCCTATCTGCGCAGCACCAGCAACCCGCGCGTCTTCGCCGCCGGCGACGCCGCCGCGCAGGGGCCGGCGCTGACCCCCGTGGCCAGCCACGACGCCGCCGTGGTGGCGCGCAACATGCTGGAGGGCTGCCACACCAAGCCGGATTACGGCGTGGTGCCGAGCGCCGTCTTCACCATTCCGCCCCTCGCCTCGGTGGGGCTGACCGAGGCGGCGGCACGCGCGGCCAACCCCGATGTGGAGGTGCGGCAGGGCGACATGGCCGGCTACCAGTCGGTGCGCCGCACCGGGGAGACGGCGGCGGCCTACAAGCTGCTGGTGGCGCCGGGCAGCGGGCAGATCCTCGGCGCGCACCTGCTGGGGCCGGAGGCGCCGGAGGTGATCAACGTCTTCGCCGTGGCGATGCGCGCCGGCATGACGGCCGACGCGCTCGCCCGGATGATGACCGCCTACCCGACCGGCGGCTCCAACATCTCCTCCATGCTGGGCTGAGGGACATGCAGGACGAATGGGATGTGGTGATCGTCGGCGGCGGCCCGGCGGGGCTGAGCGCGGCGTTGCTGCTGGGCCGGGCAAGGCGGCGCGTGCTGCTCTGCGATTCGGGCGAGCACCGCAACGACCGCGCCACGGCCATGCATGGGTTCCTGACGCGGGAAGGCATCGCGCCGGCCGAGTTCCGCCGCATCGCCCGCGCCGAGCTGGCGGCCTATCCCGGCATCCAGGTGGCGCCGGTGGCGGTGACGGATGCCGAGGCCTGTGACGCGGAGGGCGGCTTCGCCGTCACCCTGGCGGGGCGGGAGGCGCCGCTGCGCACCCGCCGCCTGCTGCTGGCCACCGGCCTGCGCGACGAGCTTCCCGCCATCGAGGGGCTGGACGAGCTCTACGGCCGCGACGTGTGGCACTGCCCCTATTGCGATGGCTACGAGCGGCGTGACCGGCCGCTCGCCGTGCACGGGGCGGGGCACGAGGCGGTCCGCATGGCCCTGGAGGTGCGCGGCTGGAGCCACGACCTGGTGCTCTGCACCGGTGGCAGCGAGATCCCGGAGCGGGACCGCGCCAAGCTGCGCGGCCTCGGCATCGCGCTGCGGGAATCGCCGCTGGTGGCGCTGGAGGCGGCGGAGGGCCGGCTGCGCGGGCTGCGCTTCGCCGATGGCAGCGTGCTGCCGCGCGCCGGGCTGTTCCTGTCCATGCCGCAGCGGCAGCGCAGCGAGCTGGCGCTGAAGCTCGGCTGCACGCTGACCAGCGGCGGGCTGCTCCGCACCGGGCATGACGGTTCCACCGCGGTGAAGGGCCTCTACACGGCCGGCGATTCCTCGCCGCACCTGCAGATGGCCATCGTCGCGGCGGCGCAGGGCACCATGGCCGCCTTCGCCATCAATGCCGACCTGCTGCGGCAGGACCTGGCCGCCGAGCGGCGCGACTGAGGCCGGCGGAGGCCGCGCGCGGGCGGCCTCACCGCGCCCGCCGCGCCAGCCCCTCGCAGCGATTGTCCTCGCCGATGCCGAGCTGGATGGTGGGCAGCAGCGCCAGCGGCAGGGCGATGATGCCGAGCCCCACCGCCGCCCCGCCCCGCGCCCCCAGCTCCACCGGGTCCGGCAGCACGCTCGGGTCGCGGAACGGGCCGCGGATCAGGATGTCCGTGGGCAGGGAGCCGATGGTGAAGCTCTTGGCCTCGGTGCGCAGCGCATAGTCCAGCGTCTCGCGCGCCAGGTTGATGTCGCCACGGCCGCTGATCACCGCATCCTCGGTATCGACCAGCACGGTCCGGGTGGAGAGGATGCCGCGCCGCAGGCCGAGATCGGCCACGAAGCACTGCACCCGCGTGCGGTTGGGCAGGCCCAGCGCCGAGAGGATGGCATTGCCCAGCCGCAGCCCCGAGATATCGACCAGCAGGGCCGAGAGGTTGCCGCCCGCCATGCCGAGGGTGACGGCGCCGTCGCCCCGCCCCAGCATCTCCGCCACGCTGCGGCCCTGGGTCTCGATGCGGGCGGAGCCGCCGATCGCCCCCTGGCCCTCCCCCAGCGGCGTGACGCCCATCAGCCGCGAGAGATCGACGCGCTGGAAGGAGATCCCGGCCTTCGCGCGCAGCCCGCCGCCCTCGGCCGGCGCGGCGTCGAGCTGAAGCTCGATCCGCCCGCGGCCGACGCCGAAGCGCAGCGGCTTCAGCGCGATGGCGCCGTCGGTGATGGCCAGCTCGGCGTGCACATTGTCCAGCGGCATGGCCTGGCCGAGGATCTGGGCGCCGTCATAGTTCAGGCGGATATCGGCGGCCTGCAGCCTGGGCAGGTTCACCGGCGTGTCGGGCAGCACGCGCTGCCGGCGCGCCGGCGCCGCATCGCCCGGCTTGGCGCCGACGAAGCCGCCGAGATCGCCCAGGTCCACCCGCCGGGAGCGCAGGGTGGCCGTCACCAACGGGCGGGTGCCCTTGCGCGGCTCCACGGCGATGTCGCCGTTCAGGTCGCTGCGGCCGACCCGCCCTTCCATGCCGGTGAAGCGCACGGCGCCCGCCGCGTAGTCCAACTGGCCGGTGATGCGGTAGGGCGGCGTGGCAGGGATGGGCACGCCGGTCAGCGGCGTCAGCAGCGCCATGTCGGTGCCCGAGAAGTCGAGCCGCAGATTGGCGCCGGCGAAGCGCAGCGGGTCGCTCAGCGTGCCGCGCAGGCTGACCTGGGTCGGGCCGTTCTCCACCGTCAGCTCCACCGGCCAGGGATTGTCGGCATCGCGCAGCGAGAGCACGGCGCCGCCCAGCAGCCGGCCGGTGATGGGCTGGCCGGCGTAGCGCCCCTCGGCGGCGAGGCGCAGCCGGGCGGGCTGCCCCTCCGGATGCTCCGTCCCGGCGGTGACCTGCATGTCGGCGCGCAGCGGCGCCAGCGCCACATGCGCCGCCCCCTCGGTGATGCGCAATTCGCCGATCTGCGGCGCCGGCCCCGGTTCAGCCTCCGGCTCCGGCGCCGCGTCGCCCCCGGACAGGGCGGGGAAGGAATAGTTGTTCCGCCCTTCCGCATCGGCCAGCACCTCCAGCCGGGGGCGGTCGATGGCGATCTCGGGCAGCACGATGCGGCGCTCGCGGATGAAGGCCATCACGTCCACGCGCACGCGCAGGCGCGGCACGGCGGCGAAGGGCGGATCGGCCGGGAAGCCTTCCGGGTTGTCCACGCGCAGGTCGGTGAGGGTGATGTCGGTGAGCCGGCCGAGGCTGACATCCAGCCCGCCGATCTGCACGGGGCGGCCGAGCGCCGCCTCGGCGCGCCGCTCCAGCAGCGGGATGAACCAGGCCCAGGACCACAGCAGGACCAGGGCGAGGAGCAGCAGCGCCGGGATGCCGGTCCAGATCAGCACGCGGCGCAAAGGTCGTGCCGCCATGGGTCAGGCCCTCCCGCTCTTGGGGCTGCCGGCGCCGGCAGCCCTGCGGGAAGGAAAGCACGGAAAGGCCCCAGGGTTGCGTCCGCGTTCCGGCGGGGGTGGGGATCAACCCACCGCCCGCGCCGCGGGATCAGCCGCCCGGGCGCCCCGCGTCGAAGCCGAGGAAGCCACGGTCCGGCTTCGGCGCGCCGCCATCCTCGGCCCAGAGGCGCGGCGCGACGGGCGCCGGGCGGGGCTCGGCGGCCATGCGCGGCGCCGGCGACGGGCGCGGCGCCGGGCCCCGCGCGAGGGCGGGCGGGGTTGAGGGCGCGGCCGCCTGGGACGGCACGCTGATCGGCGCCGGCCCGCGCGAGGACAGCAGGAAGAAGGCGATCTCGCTGCGCCCCTGGTCCACGGCCGAATCGATCGGCGTCAGGCCCAGCATGTTGCGCGCGCCGAGGTCGGCGCCACGCGCCATGGCATCGCGCGCGGCGGCCATGTCGCCCCGGTTGATGGCGTCGAACAGCGCCTCGTTGGGGCCGAGATTCTGCCCCGCCTCGGCCGGGATCGGCGGCGCGCTGGGCCGGCCGGCCAGGCCCGGCAGGGCGGGCGGCTCGGCGCGGCGCTGCTGCGGCTGGGCTTCGGGCGTCATCGGCCCGCGCAGCCGCTGGTATTGCTCCTGGGCCTGGGCGGGCCGGCCAGGGACCAGGGCGGCAGCCAGGCCGGCGGCCAGGGCGGCACCCGTCAGGGCGAGGGAGGCGAGCATCGGGAGACGGCGCATGGCGACCTCTCTAGAACATTTTCGGCGCCCGGCGAAGCCACCCGGCGCGATCCTGGGCCACAGGGGCGGCCGGCCGCCGCGTCAGCCGCAGCCCTGGCCCCGCAGGGTGAAGCTCTCCACCCGGTCGTTGCGGATGGCGAAGGTCATGTCGCACTGCACCACCGCGTAGCTGGACGGCACGGCCCAGGGGCGGCGATAGCCGTAATAGCCATAGCCCCAGGGATCGCCCGGCACCATCACCGTCTGCCGCTGCTCGAACTGCAGGAAGCGGCGGCCCTCCGTCTCGTAGCTGCGGACGGGCACGCCGAGCTGCGCCACCAGATCCCCCTCGCTGCGGTTGATGAAGGTGGCCAGCCGCTGCTCCAGCGTCGGGCCGGGCGCGGCGCAGGCGGCCAGCAGGACTGGCAAGGCAAGGCTCGGAATCAGGCGGCGCATGGTTGGACCCTCCACACCCTACATAGGAAACGCAGGGGATGGCGGCAAAGTGGCGGCGCGATCACCGTCCCTCGCGCCGCCAGGCGACCAGCGCCAGCCCCAGCACCAGCGGCAGGGCCAGCCAGGGCGGCAGCAATGGCAGGGCGGCGATTCCCGTCACCAGATGGTCCTGGTTGCGGCGCAGCCCGATCCAGCTTCCCCCCGTGGCATCCCGCCCCAGGGCCACGCGGCGCAATTCGGGCAGCGCCGGCGCCTCGGCCGCGCCCAGCCAGTGGGCGCCGCCGCCGGTGGCGCGGGCCAGCGGCAGGGCGGCACCGGCATCGGCGCGGAGGTCGGCCATCTCCAGCGGGTTGGCGGCGGCGGCGGCGAAGGCGGTGCGGCGGCCATCGCTCGCCTGCCACACGCCGGGCAGGCCGGCGGGCAGCTCCAGCACCGCCTGCCCGCCGCCCGAGGGCTGCGGCACGCGGCGCGTGACCGTGCCGTCCGGCGCGGTGACGGCAATCTCGGGCGGCGCGCCGGCCTCGACGCTGCGGCGCGTGACGGTGAGGGTGCCGCCCTCGATGCGGGCGGTCAGGTCCTCCTCCTCCAGCTCCGGCTCCTTCATCAGCCAGTGGGCGGCGCGGCGCAGCAGCTCGGCCTGCGGCCCGCCGCCATCATGCCCGCGCGACCACAGCCAGATCTGGTCGGACAGCAGCAGGGCGACGCGCCCCTCCCCCACCCGGTCCAGCTGCAGCAGCGGGTCGCCGCCCGGGCCGTCTATCACCGTCACGCCGCTCTGCGGCTGGGCGCGGAGGTGGCGGTACCAGCGGCCCCAGGCGGGCTCGGCATTGCCGGCATTGGCGCCGGCGAGGCCTTGGGTGACGGGGTGGCGCGTGCCGGCCTCCGTCACGCGCGGGCGGAAGGCGCCCTCGGCCAGGGCACCATTGCCGGCGCCCGCCGTGGCGGGCCGGGCGGGCAGCACCTGCCCCAGCGGCGTGCCGGCGAGGCTGGACGGCCCGGTGAACTCCGGCCCCACCGAGAGCAGCAGCGCGCCGCCGCCGCGCACATAGTCGGCGATGTTGCGCAGATACATCGGCGGCAGGATGCCGCGGTTGCTGAAGCGGTCGAAGACGATCAGGTCGAACTCGCGCAGCTTCACCTGGAACAGCTCGCGCACCGGGAAGGCGATCAGCGCCAGCTCGTTCAGCGGCGTCAGGTCGTCCTTCTCCGGCGGGCGGAGGATGGTGAAGTGGACGAGGTCGACATTCGGGTCCGCCTTCAGCAGGCGGCGCCAGGTGCGCTCGCCGGAATGCGGCTCGCCCGAGACCAGCAGCACGCGCAGCCGGTCCCGCACCCCGTTCACCGTGACGACGGCACGGTTGTTCAGCGGCGAGACCTCCCCCGCCCTCGCCTCGGCGGTCAGCTCCACCACGCTCGGGCCGCCGCGCTCGATGGGCAGGGTGATGCGGTGCTCGCGCCCGAGCGGCACGCTCTCCACGCGCGGCGGGGCGCCGTCCCGCCGCAGGGTCAGGCGCACGGCGCCGCCCGTCTCGCGCGCGCCGAGATCCTCCACCACCACGCGCAGCTCCACGCTGCGGCCGACGATGCCGTAGCCCGGCGCCTCGATGACGCGGATGCGCCGGTCCGTCTCGCCCGGGGCACCGGGCAGCACCAGGTGCAGCGGCGCCTCGAAGGAGGGCTGGGCCGGGATGTCGTGCGCCTGCCCGTCGGTCAGGGCGATGATGCCGGCCAGCCGCGCGCGCGGGATCTCGGCCAGCGCCCGGTCGATGGCGGTGAACAGCCGCGTGCCCTGCCGCCCGCCCTCCGGCAGGTCGACGGTGCGCAGCTCCAGGTCGGGGAAGCGGGCGGCGGCCTGCTCGATGGCGCTGCGGGCGGCATCGAGCTGCGCGGCACGAGGGCCGATGCGGGCGGAATCGCTGCGGTCCTGCACCAGCAGCGCGATGTCCGGCCGGGTCTCGCGCGTCTCCTCGACGAGGCGGGGATTGGCCAGCGCCAGCAGCAGCACGGCGAAGGAGAGCGCCCGCCAGCCCGCGCCCCGCGCCCGCCGCCACAGAGCTGGCGCCAGCGCCAGCAGGGCCAGCAGCGCCAGCGCCCCCAGCAGCCAGAGCGGCAGGATGGGCACGAAATCGAGTCCCGAGATGGCCTGGCGCATGGGGGTTACTCCGCTGTGCAGGCAGAAGAAGCATTTCTTCTTTTTCTGAAGAAAAAGAAGCAAAAAGACTTTTCAAGTTTGGCGTCCCGCCTCTCAGCGAGTGCCGCGCCAACGAACAAAAGTTTTTTGGTTCTTTTTTCCAAAAAAGAACCCTTCAATTCCCCAGCCTTTCGAGGATGGCCGGCACATGGACCTGGTCGCCCTTGTAGTTGCCGGTCAGCGCGTACATCACGAGGTTGACGCCGAAGCGGTAGGCCAGGGTGCGCTGCCGCGCGCCCCCGGGGATGACGGCGTAGGGGTTGTTGCCCCGCACATCGACGGCCCAGGCCCCCGCCCAGTCATGCCCGCCGATGATGACGGGGCTGACGCTGTCATTCGCCCGGTCCTCCTGCCGCGAGACCCAGACCTGCCCGCCGGCGAAGCGCCCCGGCAGCTCGGGCGGCAGCAGGTAGAAGGAGCGGGTCAGCACATGCTCCGGCGAAACCGGGGCCAAGGGCGGGATGGCCAGCGGCCGCGTCACCCGCTGCAAGGCCGCGGCGGCGCCGGGGGCGAAGCCCTCGCCCGAACCCTCGCCGCGCGTGTCGATAAGGATGATGCCGCCCTGGCGCATGAAGTCGTTCAGCGCGCCGGCGGCGGCGCCGGCGGGCGTCGGCGTCTCGGCGGTGATCACCCAGTAGAGCAGCGGCAGGGTGGAGAGGTCGTCCTGCCCCGGGCGGACGGCCACCGGCTCGCCCAGCGCGGCGGCGGTGCGGCGGTTGACGTAGTCCGAGAGGCCGACGAGCCCCTGGCGCACCGTCTCGTCCAGCCCGGCATCCTCGCTGGCGACATAGCCGATGCGGGTGGCCAGCGGCATTTCTTGCGCCCAGGCGGGGGTGGAGGCCAGCGCCACCAGCAGCGGCAGCGCCGCCAGCCGCGCCGCGCGCCCGATAAGCCCGCGCTGCACGAGCGAGAGCAGCAGGTCCGCCGCCAGCAGCAGCAGCGCGGCGGCGAGCAGCCAGGGCCCCAGGTCGCGCTCCGCCGGCACGCCGCCGATGACCTGGAAGCCGGTGCCGGGCGGCGGCGCCGCCAGGGCACGCGGCGCGGGCAGGCTGGCGGAAAGGTTCAGCGCGCGGCGCTCGCCGCCCTCGCCGGGCACGCCATACCAGCCGGGCGGGTGGCGCGGCCCCGGCGCCGTCTCGGCGAAGCGGTTGGCGGGAATGGCACCCGCCCCGCCCGGCGCGGGCCCGAGGCGGCCGAAGCCGTCCATCGTCTCCAGCGGCGCCAGCGGCTGGCTGCCCTCGGCGCCCGCCACGCCGGAGGAGAGGGCCACGACCCGCCGCAGCATGTCGATGAACAGGCCGGAGAGCGGCAGGTTGGACCACTCGGCATTGGCGGTGACGTGGAACAGCACGATGCGCCCCGCCCCGCGCGCCTCGGCGGTGACGAGCGGCGTGCCGTCGGCCAGCCGCGCCCAGGTGCGGTCCGACAGTTGCGGCCCCGGCTCGGCCAGCACCTGGGTGGAGATGGCCACCTCGGCCGGGGTGGGCAGGCCGGCGAAGGGCGAGCTGTCGGCGAAGGGGGCGAGGCCCTGCGGCTGCTCCCAGGAGAGCGCGCCGCCAAGCTGCCGCTCCCCCGCGCGGAGGCGCACCGGCAGCAGCGGGTCCGGCGCCTCGGCCAGGCGCGGCCCGGCGAAGCGGATCAGCGTGCCGCCCTCCTCCACCCAGCGGGCGAGCGCGGCGCGCTCGGCGCCCTCGGGCAGCGGGCGGTCGGCCAGCACCATGACGGCGAGCTGGCGGGAGAGCAGCGGCGCGACACCCCCCTGGCGCAGCTCGGCATAGGGCTCCAGCGCCCGCTCCAGGTAGTAGAGCGGGCCGATCAGCGGCGTGGAGGCGCCCTGCTCCACCGGCCCGACCAGCCCGACGGGGCGGCGGCGGAAACGCTCGTCCAGCAGCACGGCGGCGCCGGCCGTCTCCTCCCCTTCGATCTCCAGCCGGGTGATCTGGTTGCGGATCTCGATCGGCAGGTCGAGCGCCGCCTCGCCCGCCTCCCCTCCGGCGGCCACGGGGATGATGGCGCGGGCGAGCGCCCTGCCATCGCCGGTGCGGGCCAGCACCGCCACCTCGCCCGCCATGGCGGCGGGGGTCTGGCGCAGGGCGAGGTGCAGCCGGTCCGGCTCAGCGCGGGGCGGCAGCAGCAGGCGGGTGGCGCGGCCCTCGGCGCGGGCGAGGGTCAGCGGGCCGGCGGCGGCGAGGGCCGTGGCGAGCGGCGTGAAGCCATCCCCCTGTGCCTGGTGCTCCACGCCATCGGCCAGATAGAGGCTGGCGAAGCCGCCGGGGTTCTGCGGCACCCAGGCCTGCAGGGCGGCCAGGGCGGCGGCGCGGTCCGGCGCCCAGGGCTTCGGGCGCAGCGCGGCGAGCCGGGCGCGCAGCGCCTCGGCCGCCATCAGCGCGGTGGCGCGGAGCGCCTCGCCATTCTCGGCCGGCGCGGTGGTGAGCAGGGCGGCGCGGCGGCCCAGGATGGTGCACGCAAGCAGCCCGCCGGTGCCAAGGGTGCCGGCCCAGACCGCCTCCGTCCCTGCCGCGAGCATCAGCATTGT
>NZ_JBHSCH010000098.1:0-12692 GCF_042651065.1 Teichococcus aestuarii | reverse complement strand
GCAACCCCGCCGATGAGCGGGTCGTGGTGGGCCAGGTGGCCCAGGCCACGGCGGCCAACCACCAGGCCGCCCTGGCCCGCGCCGCCGAGGCCACGCCGGGCTGGGCGGCGCTGCCCGCCGCCCGCCGCGCCGACTGTCTGGACCGCGCCGCCGGGCTGATGGAAGCGCGCCTGCCAGCCCTCCTCGGCCCGCTCGTGCGGGAGGCGGGCAAGTCGCTGCCCAACGCCGTGGGCGAGGTGCGCGAGGCGGTGGACTTCCTCCGCTACTACGCCGCCCAGGCGCGGGACCTTGGCGCCGAGGCCCACCGGCCGCTCGGCCCCGTCGCCTGCATCTCGCCCTGGAACTTCCCGCTGGCCATCTTCACCGGACAGGTGGCGGCGGCGCTGGCGGCGGGCAATGCCGTGCTGGCCAAGCCGGCGGAGGAGGCGCCGCTGACCGCCAGCCTCGCCATTGGCCTGCTGCACGAGGCGGGCGTGCCGCCCGAGGCGACGCAACTCCTGCCAGGCGATGGCGCGGTGGGCGCCCGGCTGGTGGCCGACCCGCGCGTGCAGGGCGTGATGTTCACCGGCTCCACCGATGTGGCGCGGCTGATCCAGCGGCAACTCGCCGGGCGGCTCGGCGCCGATGGCCGGCCCGTCCCGCTGGTCGCGGAGACAGGCGGGCAGAACGCGATGGTGGTGGACAGCTCCGCCCTGGCCGAGCAGGTGGTGGCCGATGTGCTCGCCTCGGCCTTCGACAGCGCCGGGCAGCGCTGCTCCGCCCTGCGCCTGCTCTGCCTGCAGGAGGAGGCGGCGGACCGCATCCTGGCCATGCTGAAGGGCGCCATGGCCGAGCTCTCGGTCGGCAATCCGGACCGGCTTTCCACCGATGTCGGGCCCGTCATCAGCGAGGCGGCGCGCGCCGGCATCGTGGCGCATGTCGAGGCCATGCGCGGCAGGGGGCACGCCGTGCACGCACTGGCGCTGCCGGAGGACTGCGCGCGGGGCAGCTTCGTGGCGCCAACCCTGATCGAGATCGACCGGGTGGCGGCGCTGGAGCGGGAGGTGTTCGGCCCGGTGCTGCACGTGCTGCGCTTCCGCCGCGACGCGCTGGGGGACCTCCTGCGGGACCTGCGGGCCACCGGCTACGCGCTGACCTTCGGCGTGCATTCGCGCATCGACGCGACCATCCGGCGGCTGGCGGAGCAGGCCCCGGCCGGCAACATCTATGTCAACCGCAACCAGATCGGCGCGGTGGTGGGGGTGCAGCCCTTCGGCGGGCACGGGCTTTCCGGCACCGGCCCCAAGGCCGGCGGGCCGCTCTACCTGCGCCGGCTGCTCGCCGCCTGCCCGGCCGCGATGGGATTGCCCGAGGGCAGCCTGCCGGAGCCGGCGCGGCTCTGGCGCGAATGGCTGGGCGGTCGCGGCCTTCCGGTGCCCGACACGCCGGCGCCGCTGGCGCCGCCCCGCCTGCTGCCCGGCCCGGTGGGCGAGGAGAACCGCCACGGGCTGTACCCGCGCGGACCGGTGCTCTGCTGCGTCACGACCGAGGCCGGGCTGGCCCGGCTGGTCGATGCCGCGCTGGTGGCCGGCAACACCGTCCGCCTGCTGGCCCCCGCCACCTTGCAGCCCTCCCTGCCGGAGCCGCTGCGCGCCTGGATCACCCCTGCCGCCACGCCGGACCCCGCCGGCTGCGCCGCCGTGCTGCACGAGGGCGACGAGGCCGGGCGGCTGGCCCTGTGCCAGGCCGCCGCGGCCCTGGAAGGCCCGCTCGTCCCCGTGCTCGCCGCCGGGCCCGGCGGCAGCCTGCCGCTGGAGATGCTGGTGCTGGAGCGTTCCGTCAGCATCAACACCACCGCGGCCGGCGGCAATGCCAGCCTCATGACGCTGGCCTCATGACACCGGGCGACGGGCCGGGAAACGGCGGCGCGGAGTCGTGAAGCACGCGCTGCGGTGACGCAGCATGGCCACAGCGGGCCGGAAAAAGCCGCCGCCGCGGCGCCGGCCCGCTCATGGCCTTGCCAGCCCCCCGCTTCCGCGACAGGGTGGGCGTTGCCCCAGGGACGCAGCCTTCCGGAAAAGCGCAACTCCGCGCTATCCGCCGCTTAGAAGGCGAAGAGAAGGCTTGATCTGAGCCGATTCCGTGAAAAAATGTTGCGCCGTTTCCACAATGGAGCGGTGCCACGGCCGAATTGAAGTTGGGATCGCTCCGATGCCTCCAAAGAACACGTTCCGGACTGCCATGGGAGAGGTCGCAACGATCCGCGCCGCCGCGAAGGGCGGTGTGAGCCGGCGCCGCCGCCACGCCGCCCTGGGCCTGCTGTGCCTGCCCGGCCTGATGGCCCTTGCACCGCTGGAGGCCGCCGCCCAGACGGCGACGATCGGCCCGGAGGCCACGGCGCGCGGCGTCACCGTGATGACCCGCCAGCGCCCCGACTACGACCCGGCCGGCGTGCGCCTCAGCGGCTTCCGCATCGACAGCTCGCTCGAAGCCGGGCTGGGCTACGACGACAACCTCCAGCCCGGCCGCCAGGACGAGAAGGGGGACGCGTTCTTCACCGAGACGCTGAACGTCTCCGCCAACAGCTTCTGGACCCGCCACGCGCTGGGCCTGACCGCGTCGCAAACCTCCCGGCAGCATTTCCGCGAAAGCAGCCTGAACTGGAACGACTATACCGTGGGCGTCAACGGGCGCTACGACATCGGCCGTGCCTCCTCGGTCTTCGGACGCTACAACTACCAGCGCGCGCATCTCGACGTTGACAATTTCGACGTGCAGGAGGGCGGCTTCAGCCGCCCCGTTCCCTACGACCAGCACATCTTCGAGGTGGGCGGCGTCGCCGCCTTCAACCGCCTGTCGCTGAAGCCCTCGGCCGAGTACCGGATGATCCGCTACGAGGACCGTATCAGCGGCGAGCAGCGGGAGATCAACTCCAGCAACGACTACAGCTCGCTGCAGGGCGAGCTGGAGGCCGATTACAGCGTCGTCGAGGGCCGCCACCTGCTGGGCCTCGTGCGGGTGCAGGACATCGCCTACGAGCGCAGCGAGCAGCGCGGCCGCGACTCCTTCACCTGGGAGGCGCAGGCCGGCTTCCAGTACGATTTCACCGGCCTCTGGCAGGCCCGCTTCACCGCCGGCTACCGCGAGCGCAGCTACGACGACCCGACGCTGAAGAACCTCTCCGGCCCCGCCTTCGAGGGCCAGCTGATCATGGTTCCCTCGCAGCTGACGACGGTGACCTTCGCGCTGCAGCGGACCATCGAGGAATCCATCCGCGCCAGCAATGTCAGCTACACGCGCACCCTCGGCCGCGTCACGGTGGACCATGAGTTCCTGCGCAACGTCATCCTGACGGGCGAGCTGCGGGCGGAGCACCGCGACTACCCCGAGCGCGGCACCGTCACCGACGGCATCGCCCTGGTCGGCGCGCAGTACCTGATCAACCGCAACATGGCGCTGCTGGCCAGCTACCAGCACACCGAGCGGCTCGACGCGCCGGAAGGCGTGCGGGAATACGGTATCAACCAGTTCCAGGTGCGGCTGCGCTTCTCTTTGTAATGAATCTGGTACTCATCAACTATTGATCGAGCAGCGACCCATTTCTGCTTCGCTCAGGTTCGGTTCATCTGTAGAGCTTTGTCTCAGATTTCCAGATTCCGGGAGTGAGAAATGCCTCGTTCTGCTTTTTCGGTGAAAGGCTTCCGCGCAGGGCTGCGTGGCCTGGCCATGGGCGCCCTGCTCGCCCTGGCTGCCTGCGCGACGCCCGGCGCCGACCTCCCTCCCCTGCCGCAGACCGCCGCGGGCCCCTACAAGCTCGGCCCCGGCGATCAGCTTCGCGTCACCGTCTTCAATGACCCGCGCCTGACGGGCGAATTCCGCATCACCGACACGGGCACCATCGCCCTGCCGCTGGTCGGCGCCATCCCCGTCTCGGGCCGCACCACGGGCGAGGCCGAGACGGCGATCGTGCGCAGCCTGCGCAGCCGCAACCTGTTCAACGATCCGTCCGTCGCCGTCGAGATCCAGGAATACCGCCCGGTCTTCGTGCTGGGCATGGTGGAGCGCGGCGGCCAGACCCCGTACCAGCCGGGCATGACGGCACTCGCCGCCGTGGCCGTCTCGGGTGGCTTCAACTACCGCGCCGTGACCGATTACGTGGGCCTGACCCGCATCGGCGCGGACGGCCAGCCGCGCGAGTTCCGCGCCGAGCGGCAGACCCTGCTGCAGCCGGGCGATGTGGTGACGGTGTTCGAGCGCCGCTTCTGATCATCGGCGGGGGAGGTGCCGCACCTCCCCCGGATACAAAGACGGCCCCGCCGCGCGCAACGCGGCGGGGCCGTCTTTGTATCCGCAGCGTGGCTCAGACGCTCAGGCTGAAGCCGTTGCTGGAGGCGGTGACCAGATAGCGCTGGATCAGCTTCTCGCGCTTCTTGGGGTCCGCCAGCTGCTCCGTGTCGAAGCGGGCGGAAAGGCTGCGCGCCTGCGCCTCCACCGATTGCAGCGCCAGCTCGCTGGGCAGCCCCGCCACGGTGGTGGCGACGCGGCGCATCACCTTGTCGCCCAGCACGGTGTAGATGTCGGGCTTGGTGTCCGGCCGGGCCTGGATGACCAGCGCATCCGCCACCACCTGGCTGCGGTCGGAGATGGCGGTGAGCCGCTTGTACTCCACCAGCCCGTCGGCGATCACCGCGCGGAACTCCGGGTCCTTCAGCTTGGCGAGGCCATCCTTGGCGAAGCCGAGCTGCTCCGCCGCTCCGGCCCAGCGTGCATCCGGCAGTTGCCGGGCGAGCGAATCCTTCTGCGTGGGGTCGGAGGTCAGCGCCTTGATGGCCAGCCCGGCGTTCTCCACCTGGTCGGCGAGGCCGAGGCCCTGCATCAGCACGCGCCGCGCCTCCGGGTTGCGCAGCAGCTCCTCGGGCGATTTCGCCTTGTCGATCGCCTTGAACAGCGTCGCCAGGTCGCGCTTGACCATCGGGTCGGCGCGCAGCCGCTCCGTCTCCTTGTCGGCGTTCTTCAGCGACTGGTTGTAGAAGGC
This sequence comes from Teichococcus aestuarii, assembly GCF_042651065.1. NCBI lineage: Bacteria > Pseudomonadati > Pseudomonadota > Alphaproteobacteria > Acetobacterales > Roseomonadaceae > Roseomonas > Teichococcus aestuarii. The sequence goes on along the minus strand of NZ_JBHSCH010000098.1, from coordinate 7,678 downwards.
CACCGTCTCGCCCGGGGACATGGCCGTGCTCGTCTCCGCCGCGCCGCCGAACAGCGTCAGCAGGTAGGGGTTCACGGCCATGGCGGCGGCTCAGCCCGCCACGGCGGCGAGGCCGAGCACCGCGTCGTCATGCGCGAAGAGGGTGCGCACGCGGCGCATCGCCTCCCAGCAATCGCTCGCCTCCAGGTCCGCGATGGCCTCGGCCAGCAGGCGGCGCGCCGTGGCGGAGGTGGTGGCGTCGGAATACTCGCCCGCCAGCCGCCGCGCCTCGGCGATATAGTCGGCGCGCTCATGCTCCTCGGCGATGTAGGCGGCCTGGATGGCGAAATAGACGCGCCGCGCCGGGGTGCGCGCCTCCTCCGGCGCCATGATCTGCTTGCCGAACAGGAAGCGGGCGCGGTTGGAGAGCATGACGCTGGTGCGCGTCTTGAACTGCAGCGCGGCGCCGTTGACCAGCATGCGGTCGCCCGCGCGCAGGTCCAGCACCAGCCGGCCCTGGCCGGGAGTGGCCTCCTGCCGGCCGCTCATGCCACGGCCGCCACGGCCGGGCGGGCGCGCAGGCCGGCGGCGAAATCGTCGCAGATATCGGCCAGGAACACGAGATCGGTCTCCCCGCCTTCGATGTCGCGCAGCGCGGCGGCGGCGACCGAGGCAATCAGGCCACGCAGCTCGCGCGGCAATTCGCAGGATTCGTGCAGCACCAGCGTCTGGACCGCGGTGAACAGGCGGCGCGCATCGGCGCGGGCGCGCGTGAAGGCCAGGGGATCGCCGCTGGCGGCGGCCTCGCGCAGCCGGCCGGAGAGGATGGCGTAGACTTCCGCCTCCTGCTCGCGCAATGGCCGCGCGGCCTGCACGGCGCCATAGGCGCGCAGGGCCTGGGGATTTTGTGCGTACACGGTGCCAGCCTCTCGTTTTGACGGCTGGGGCCGGGCGGCCCCGTCTTGGCAGTGTGGCCGGGGGCCTTTTGGCCCCCGGCTGTTTCAGAGTCCTGTCAGCGCCGCGGCGCGATCAGCGGAACAGGCTCAGCAGGGAGGACGGTGCCTGGTTCGCCGTGCTCAGCGAGGTGGTGCCGAGCTGCTGGCGAATGGTCAGCGACTGCATGCGCGCGGATTCCTTGGCGAGGTCCGCGTCGATCAGCGCACCGAGGCCGGTCTCCAGAGCTTCCATCTTGCTCTTGTTGTAGGAGACCTGGTTGCTGATCGCCTTGCTGTCGTTACCGTACTGGTTCAGCGCGTCGTTCACCTTCTTCTCGACGAAGGCGAACTGGCCTGCCGCCGGCGTGGCGGAGCCGTTCAGCGCAGTCTTCCAGGCGGCGGCCTCGGCCGCCTCATCGGCCGCGCCGGTCGTGACGGTGGCCACGTCGGAGAGGTCGAAGGAGCCGGCAGTCTGGCCAGTCAGGTCGTAGGTCGCCAGCTTCTCGCTGCGCACCACCTTGAAGTCGGTACCGTCGGTCGCCGTCGCGACACCGTCCGCCGCAGCCGACGTGCCGAGCAGCGACGCGCCGTTGTAGCTGGAGTCGTTGACGAAGGCGCCGACCTGCTGGCGCAGCTGGGTGTACTGGCTCTCGTAGTTCGCACGCTCCTCGCCAACGATCTTGTCGTCGGCGAGCTTTGTCATCACCGACTTCACGTTGGAGAGGGTCTCGGAGATGCTCTTCAGGCCCGTCAGCGTGGTGTCGAGCAGGCCGGTCGCGCCGCCGAGCTGCTCGTTCGCGCTGGTCAGGCCCGCCACATCGCCGCGCACCTTCTGCGCCACGGCGAAAGCGGCACCGTCGTCCTTGGAGTCGGCGACGCGGTAGCCGGTGGAGATGCGCTTCTGGGTGACGTCCATCATGTCGTTGGTCTTGTTCAACGACTGCAGGGCCACCATCGCGCCGGCATTGGTGATGACCGAATTGAGGGCCATGGCTGAATTCCTGTTGTCCGACGCCGCCCAGTTTTCGGGCGGCGTGGCCAGCGCCCCTGCCTTTTGTGGAGCGGTCTGGCCGGATGGATGGTCGCCGCGCGGATCATCCGCCGCACCCTCCGTCTCCGCCCGGTCCTTGGGCGGCAGAGGAAGGCTGAGGTCGTTTTGCTAACCACATGTTGACGATCGCCGCGAAAGCAGGCGGCGCGTGGCGGAAATATTCCGGCCCGCCGCCCGCTTTCCCTACGGCCGGGACAGAAGAGGTTAACAGACTGCCGGCAGACACGCCCCTCGACCGACCTCCAGCGGCAGCAGACGGATCAAGGGCGTGGACGACCTCATCGCGGAGTTCCTCACCGAAACCAACGAGGCGCTGGCCGAGCTGGACACCGCCCTGGTGCAGCTGGAACGCGCGCCGGATGGCGAGACCCTGGCCCGCATCTTCCGGCTGGTGCACACCGTCAAGGGCACCTGCGGCTTCTTCGGCCTGTCCCGGCTGGAGGGGGTGGCGCACGCGGCCGAGAACCTGCTCGGCCTCTACCGCGATGGCGAGCGGGCGGTGACGCCGGAAGGCGTCAGCGCCGTGCTGGCCTCGATCGACGCCATCCGCACCATCATGGCGGGCCTGGCCGAGACCGGCGCCGAGCCGCCGGGCGACGACGCGGCGCTGCGCGCCCGGCTGGAGGCGCTGGCCGCGCCGGAGGCCGGGGCTGTGCCGCCCGGGCAGGAGGCGCTCACGGAGCCGCTCCTGGAGCCGCTCCTGGAGCCGGCCGCCGAATGCGAGGAGCCGGAGCTGCCCGGCCCCCTCCCCACCCCCGCCAATGACGGCGCGCCGAGGCCGCTCGCCGCCGCGCGCGCGGCGCCAGCCGCCGGCACGGGCGCCGGCACAGTCGCCGGCACGGGCGCCGAGGCGGCGTTGCCGGTGCAGGCCATCCGTGTCTCGCTGCCGGTGCTGGACGATCTGATGACGCTGGCCTCCGAGCTGGTGCTGGTGCGCAACCAGCTGCTGCAGGTTGCGCGCAGCCAGGGCGACAGCGCCTTCTCGGCGCCGCTGCAGCGCCTCTCCCGCATCACCTCCGAGCTGCAGGAGGGGGTGATGAAGACGCGCATGCAGCCCGTCTCCGCCGCCTGGTCGAAGCTGCCGCGGCTGGTGCGCGACCTCGGCCAGGAGCTGGGCAAGCGGATCGAGCTGGTGATGACCGGCGGCGAGACGGAGCTCGACCGCCAGGTGCTGGAGCTGATCCGCGACCCGCTGACCCACATGGTGCGCAACTGCGCCGACCATGGGCTGGAGGGGCCGGAGGAGCGCCGCCGCGCCGGCAAGCCGGAGGCGGGCCGCATCCTGCTCTCCGCCCGGCAGGAGGGCGGCCGCATCCTGATCCAGATCGCCGATGACGGGCGCGGGCTGGATCTCGACCGGGTGCGCCGCCGCGCGCTGGAGCGCGGCCTCGTCACCGAGGCGGCGCTGGCCGGCATGGACGATGCCGACGTGGCGCGCTTCGTCTTCCGCCCCGGCTTCTCCACCGCCGAGGCGGTCACCGCCGTCTCCGGCCGCGGCGTCGGCATGGATGTGGTGCGCACCAACATCGAGCGCATCGGCGGCAGCGTCGACCTGCGCAGCAGCGCCGGGCGCGGCACCACCCTGACCATCCGCATCCCGCTCACCCTGGCCATCATCTCCGGCCTCATCGTCCAGGCCGAGGCGGAGCGCTTCGCGGTGCCGCAGGCGGCGGTGGTGGAGCTGGTCCGCGTCGGGCCGGGCGGCGCCACGCTGGAGTGGGTGAACGTGGCGCCGGTGCTGCGGCTGCGCGGCCAGCTGCTGCCGCTGGTGCCGCTCGGCGCGCTGCTCGGCCTCGCCCCCGCCCTGGAGGCGGGCGCGGCGGTGGAGGGGTTCGTCGCCGTGCTGCAGGCCGATGCCGGGCGCTTCGGCCTGCTCGTCGATGGCGTGTTCGACACGGAGGAGATCGTGGTGAAGCCCGTCGCGCCGATCCTGCGCGACCTCGCCGCCTTCTCCGGCAACACCATCCTGGGCGATGGCGGCGTCATCATGATCCTCGACCCGGGCGGCGTGGCGCGGCTGGCCGGTCTCAGCCTCGGCCGCGCCGGGGAGGCCGAGGCCGAGGGCGCCGCCGAGAGCACGGACACGGCGCAGCTGCTGCTGTTCCGCGCCGGCGGCCAGCCCACCCCCCTCGCCGTGCCGCTCGGCCTGGTGGCGCGGCTCGAGGCGCTGCCGGCGGAGAGCCTCGAGCTCGTGGGCGAGGGCCCGGCGGTGCAGTATCGCGGGCGGCTGATGCCGCTGCTGCCGGTCGGCGCCTGGAGCCGGCCGCAGCCCGGCGCCACGCAGCAGATGCTGGTCTTCCAGGAGGGCGAGCGGATGCTGGGCCTGATGGTGGACGAGATCCTGGACGTGGTGCAGGAGCCGCTGGCGCTGCGCCCCTCCGGAGCGCGGCCGGGCTTCCTCGGCAGCGCCATCATCGCCGGGCGCGGCACGGATGTGCTGGACTGCGCCCATTGGCTGCGCCTGGGCGACCCCGCCTGGTTCGGCCATTCCGGCGGCCCGGTGCCGCGCCTGCTGGTGGTGGAGGATAGCGGCTTCTTCCGGCAGATCGTGGTGCCCGCCCTCAGCAGCGCCGGCTATGCCGTGACCGAGTGCGCCGATGCCGCCGCCGCCCTGGCGCTGCGCGAGAAGGGCGCGATGTTCGACGCCGTGCTGACCGATATCGAGATGCCCGGCATGGACGGCTTCGACCTGCTGGCCGAGATCCGCCGCGGCGGGCCCTGGGCGGCGCTGCCGGTGGTGGCGCTCACCAGCCGCACCGGCCCGCGCGACATGGCGCGCGGCCATGCCGCCGGCTTCAACGACTATGTCGCCAAGTTCGACCGCGACCGGGTGCTGGCCGCGCTCGGCCGCGCCATCTCCGGCCTGAGGAGCGCCGCATGAGCGCGCCGACCCCCTCCGCCGAGCCGCGCCTGCTGCTCGGCCTGACCCTGGCGGGGCGCTTCTGCGGCCTGCCCGTCCCCTGCGTGCGCGACGTGCTGCGCGGCGAGGCCATCACCCGCGTGCCGCTGGCGCCGCCCGGCGTGGCGGGCGTGCTGAACCTGCGCGGCCGCATCGTCACGGCGGTGGAGCTGCGCAGCCGGCTCGGCCTGCCGGCCGCCGAGCCGGGCGCCGCGCGCATGAGCATCGTCGTCGAGCATGAGGGCGAGCTGTACAGCCTGCTGGCCGATGCGGTGCGCGAGGTGCTGCCGGTGCCGCCCGAGGCGCGGGCGATGGCGCCGGAGACGCTGGGGGAGGCCTGGCGCGGCCATGTCGCCGCCATCCACCAGCTGGCGGAGGGGCTGCTGATCGAGCTGGACCCGGCCCGCCTGCTGGCCTTCGGGCGCGACGCGGAGGCCGGCCTCGCATGAGCGCCCCGCCCGGCGTGCTGGCCCCGCCGGATGCCACCCCGCCTGCCCCCCCCGCCCGGCTCCGCATCCTGGTCTGCGACGACAGCACCGTCATCCGCGCCGCCCTGGCGCGGATGCTGGAGGCCGAGCCGGGGCTGCACGTCGTCGCCCGCGCCCGCAACGGCGAGGAGGCGGTGGCCGCCGTGCGGCGCGGCGGCATCGACGTGGCGGTGACCGACATCGAGATGCCGGTGATGGACGGCCTCACCGCCCTGCCGCTGATGCTGGCGGCCGATCCGGGCCTGCGCGTCATCGTCGTCTCCACCCTGACGACGCGCGGCGGCGCGGCGGCGATGGAGGCGCTGCGGCGCGGCGCCGCCGACTGCCTGCCCAAGCCCGCCAGCGGCGAGGACGCCGCCTTCGCGCGGGAGCTGGTGGTGCGGGTGCCCGGCCAGGGCGGGCAGCGCCGCCGTCTGCCGGACCCTGCCGCCCCCACCCTTGCCGTGGCCGCGCGGCCGGCCCCGGCCGTCGCGGCATCCTTCCCGGCCGCGCCGCCGCGGCCGCCACGCAGCGGGCTGGCACCGGCGGTGATCGCCATCGGCGCCTCCACCGGCGGGCCGCAGGCGCTGGCCGAGGTGTTCCGCGCCTTCCGCCGCCCGCCCGCCCTGCCCATCCTGCTCACCCAGCACATGCCCGCCGCCTTCATCCCCATGCTGGCCGAGCATCTCGGCCGCATGGGCGCGGCGCGGGTGGAGGTGGCGCGGGAGGGCACGGTGCCGGAGCCGGGCTGCGCCTACCTGGCGCCGGGCGGGGTGCACCTGCTGGCCGCCGGCCGCCCCATGGCGCTGCACCTCTCGGACGCGCCGGAGGAGCATTTCTGCCGCCCCGCCGTGGACCCTATGCTGCGCAGCCTGGCCGCGCTGCTGGGGGAGCGCTGCGTCGCCGCCGTGCTCACCGGCATGGGGCATGATGGTGGCGCCGGCGCCGCCGCGGTGCGCGCCGCCGGCGGCCATGTGCTGGCGCAGGATGCCGCCAGCAGCGTCGTCTGGGGCATGCCGGGCGCGGTGGTGGAGCGCGGCGCGGCGCAGGAGGTGCTGCCGCTGCCAGCCCTGGCGCGCCGCCTGGCCGAGCTGGCGGGCGCCGCATGAGCGAGGCCTTCTCGAGCGGGGCGGCGCAGCGCATCGCCCACCGGGTGCGCGAGGTCTCCGGGCTGGTGCTGGGGCCGGGCCAGGGCTACCTGCTCTCCAGCCGCCTCGCGCCCCTGCTGGCGCGGCACCGCCTGGCCGGGCTGGAGGCGCTGGCGGCCTCGCTCGGCAGCCCCGGCGGCACCCTGCTGGCGCAGGAGGCGGCGGAGGCGCTGGCCACCAACGAGACCAGCTTCTTCCGCGATGGCGCGCCCTTCCGCCACCTGGCCGAGGCGGCGCTGCCGCGCCTGGCCGCCGCCCGCCCGCCGGGTGCCGCGCTGCGCATCTGGTCCGCCGCCTGCTCCACCGGGCAGGAAGCCTATTCGGTGGCCATGCTGGCGCGCGAGCTGCAGCCGGCGCTGGGCGGCCGGCCGGTCTCCATCCTCGGCACCGATATCTGCGGCGCCGTGCTGGAGCGCGCCCGGGCCGGCCTCTACACCGAGTTCGAGATGCAGCGCGGCCTCTCCCCCGAGCGCCGGGCGCGCTGGTTCACGCCGGAAGGCCAGGGCTGGCGCGCCGCCGCCACGCTGCGCGCCGACTGCCGCTTCGAGCGCGCCAACCTCGTCGGGCCGCTCGGCGTGAGCGGCACCTTCGACATCATCCTGCTGCGCAACCTGCTCATCTATCTCGACCAGCCGACCAAGGAGCGGGTGCTGGAGGCCTGCCAGCAGCGCCTGGCGCCGGACGGGGTGCTCTATCTCGGCGCGGCGGAGACGCTGCTCGGGCTGAACGCCCGGCTGGCGCCGCTCGAGGATTACCGCAGCGCCTACCGGCCCGCCGCTGGCGAGGCGGCATGAGCGCCGCCATGGCCGCCTCCCCCTTCCTCCGCCGGGCGGAGGCCGCCGCCGCCGCGCTGCGCGCCCTGCCGGCGGAGACGGTGCAGGGCCGCGTCGCCGCCGCCAGCGCCCTTTCGCTGGAGGTGACGGGGCTGCAGGGCTTCCTCGGCTGCGGCGCGCGGGTGGAGGTGGAAGGCGCCGCCGGCCCCGTCGCCGCCGAGATCGTCGCCCTTTCGGTGCAGGCGGCGCGCGCCATGCCCTTCGGCGCGCTGGAGGGGGTGCGGCTCGGTGCCCCGGTGCGTCTGCGCGGCACGGCCACGCTCTCGCCCGGTGCCGGCTGGCTGGGCCGGGTGGTGGACCCGCTCGGCCGGCCGATGGACGGGCGCGGCCCCCTGCCGCCCGGGCCGGCCGCCCTGCCGGTGCGCC
>NZ_JBHSCH010000097.1:0-12928 GCF_042651065.1 Teichococcus aestuarii | reverse complement strand
CCCGCGCCGGCGGCCGCCGGGGCCCTGCGGCTGGTCCGCGGCGTCCGGCCCCTGCACCACCGCGCCCCAGGGGCTGCGGAACTGCTCGGTGGCGTTGCGGGCACGCGGCGGCTTGGCCGGGCGGCTGCGCTGCATGGCCTCCGGCTTCGGCGCCGCAGGCCGCGCCGGCGCGTCTCCAGCCTTCTCCTGGGTGGCCTTCTCCTGGGCGGCGGCGGCGACGCGGGCGCGCTCCACCCCGCGCAGCACGCGCGGCGGCGCGTCCAGCCCGAGCTGCTCGCGCAGCACCTTGGCGTTCACCTCCTCCACCGCGCCGCGCGGCAGCGGGCCGAGGGTGAAGGGGCCGTAGGCGGTGCGGATCAGCCGCGTCACCGTCAGGCCGAGATGCTGCAGCACGCGGCGCACCTCGCGGTTCTTGCCCTCCTGCAGCGAGACGGTGAGCCAGGCATTGGTGCCCTGGCGGGAATCGAGCCCCGCCTCGATCGGGCCATAGGCCACGCCCTCCACCGTCACGCCGCGCGCCAGATCGGCGAGCGCCCGCTCGTCCACCCGGCCATGCACGCGGGCGCGGTAGCGGCGCACCCAGGCATTCTGCGGCAGCTCCAGCTTGCGCGAGAGGGCGCCATCATTGGTCAGCAGCAGCAGCCCCTCGGAGTTGAGGTCCAGCCGGCCGACGGAGACCAGGCGCGGCAGGCCGGCCGGCAGTTCCTCGAACACGGTGCGGCGCCCCTCGGGGTCCTTGTGCGTGGTCACCAGCCCCGGCGGCTTGTGGTAGCGGAACAGCCGGGTGCGCTCCGGCGTGCCCACCGGCTTGCCGGCCACCGTCACCACATCCTCCGGCCCGACGAAGGTGGCGGGGCTCTCCACCACCGTACCGTTCAGCGCCACCTGCCCCTCGGCCACCAGCTTCTCCGCGTCCCGCCGGCTGGCGATGCCGGCGCGGGCCAGCCACTTGGCGATGCGCTCGCCCTTGGCGCCGCCCCCGGGGGTGCCCTCGGCCTCCATCCCGCCGCTCACCGGCAGGCCGCCACGAAGGCGTCGAGGATGCCCTGGTCGGCCGCGTCCACCGCGTATTCCGGGTGCCACTGCACGCCGAGGGCGAAGCGATGGCGGGTGGATTCGATGCCCTCGATCACCCCGTCCGGCGCCACGGCGTTCACCACCGCCAGCGGACCGGGCGTCTCCACCGCCTGGTGGTGGGCCGAGTTCACCGCCATGCGGGCGCCGCCCACCACGCGGGCCAGCAGCGTGCCCTCGGAGATGGCGACCTCGTGCCCCGGCTCGGTGCGCGGGTTGGGCTGCTCATGCGCCAGGGCATCGGGCACGGCGTCCGGGATGTGCTGGATCAGCGTGCCGCCCAGCGCCACCGCCAGCAGCTGCTCGCCGCCGCAGATGCCGAGGATGGGCATGTCCCGCTTCAGCGCGCCCTGCACCATGGCCAGCTCGAAGGCGGTGCGCCCCTGCTTCAGCGCCACCGTGGGGTGCGCCGGGCCGCCGCCATAGAGCGAGGGGTCCACGTCGAAGGCGCCGCCGGTGACCAGCAGCCCGTCGATAGCGTCGAGATACTGCTCGGCCAGCTCCGGCGCGTGCGGCAGGGCGACGGGCAGGCCGCCGGCCCGGACAACACTGTCAAAGTAGTTCTGGCGGAGGGCATACCAGGGAAGCTTCGAGTAGCCGCCGGGCTGCTCCGCATCCAGGGTCAGGCCGATCAGGGGAAGGGTGCGCATGAGGCGGTTGCTACCCCTGGGCGCACGGCTTCACAACGAGGAAGTCGGGGGCAGGCAAGGCCGGGGGAAGGAATTCCCCCGGACCCCCGTCTTTTTTCTGCGAGTCGGCGGGTTTACCCGCCCCGGGGTTTGGGCTGATCTCGTCATCCAATGAAAGCGCGGGAGAGCGGGATGCAGCTTCAGGGCAGGCGTGTGGTGGTGATGGGCGGCAGCCGCGGCATCGGCCGCAGCATCGCGCTCGGCTTCGCGCAGGAAGGCGCCTCGGTCGCGCTCTGCGCGCGCGGGAAGGATGCGCTGGAGGCAACACGGGCCGAGGTGGCGGCGCTCGGCGTCACCGCCTTCGCAGCCCCCTGCGACCTCGCGAAGGCAGCGGACATCGCCGCCTTCATCCCGGCCGCCGCCAAGGCGCTGGGCGGCATCGACGTGCTGGTGAACAACGCCTCCGGCTTCGGCTCCACGGATGACGAGGCGGGCTGGGCCGCCTCCTTCGACGTGGACATGATGGCCATCGTCCGCGCCAGCCATGCGGCCGAGCCCTACCTCGCCGAGGCGGCGCCGAAGCTGGAGGGCGGCGCCTCCATCATCAACGTCTCCTCCATCTCGGCGCTGCGGGCCAGCAAGCGGACGCCGCCCTACGGCGCCATCAAGGCGGCGGTGATGCACTACACCAGCAGCCAGGCGAAGATGCTGGCGGAGAAGCGCATCCGCGTGAACGCCGTGGCGCCGGGCTCCATCGAGTTCCCCGGCGGCTCCTGGGAGGAGCGGCGGCAGAGCAACCCCGCCCTCTACAATGCCACGCTGGAGCAGATCCCCTTCGGCCGGCTCGGCCACCCGGAGGAGGTGGCGGATGTGGTGCTGTTCCTCGCCTCCCGCCGCGCCCGCTGGGTGACGGCGCAGAGCATCGTGGTGGATGGCGGCCAGCTCATCGGGCCCTGACCGGCCGGCCCCCTCCCCCATCGAGATCGCCCTCGCGGAGGCGCGCGCCGCCGCGGCGCGGGGCGAGGTGCCGGTGGGGGCGGTGGTGACGGATGCGGCCGGGCGCGTGCTCGGCCGCGCCGGCAACCGGGTGGAGCAGGACCACGACGCCAGCGCCCATGCCGAGATGCTGGCGCTGCGCCAGGCGGCGGCGGCGCGCGGCTCCCCCCGCCTGCCGGGCTGCACCCTGACCGTGACGCTGGAGCCCTGCCCGATGTGCGCCCAGGCGGCCAGCTTCTTCCGCGTGCGGCGCGTGGTGTTCGGCGCCTATGACCCCAAGGGCGGCGGGGTGGAGCACGGCGCCCGCATCTACGCCGCCCCCTCCTGCCACCACGCGCCGGAGGTGGTGGGCGGCGTACGGGAGCGGGAATGCGGCGCGCTGCTGCGGGCGTTCTTCGCCGGGCTGCGCACCAAAGGCTAATGCGTGAGGGGGCTAAGGCGCCTTTGCGGCGGCGTGGCCTTGGCGCCGCGCATCCCCGGGCGCAGCATCCGGCGCATGGAATCGATACAGCCCGACCCCGCCGCCATCCGCCGGATGGTAGCGGTGTTCGGAATGAGCGGCTTCGCCGGCGCCCTGGCCGGCCGGGCGCTCGACCCCCTGATGGGCGAGCTGGCGCAGGACTTCGCCACCCCGCACGAGACGGTGGCCCTGCTGGCCAGCGCCTTCACCCTGCCCTACGCGCTGGTGCAGCCGGTGCTCGGCCCGGTGGGCGACGCCTTCGGCAAGCGGCGCGTGGTGCTGCTCTGCATCGGCCTGCTGGCGGTGATGCTGGCGGCCTGCGCCCTGGCGCCGGGGCTGGACAGCCTCTTCGCCGCGCGCATCGCCGCCGGGCTGGCGGCGGGCGGCATCTTCCCCCTCACCCTCGCCCTGTTCGGCGACACGGTGCCGATGGCGCAGCGCCAGCTCGCCATCAGCCGGGTGCTGGCCTGCGCCATCCTGGGCCAGCTCGCGGGCGGCGCGGTCTCGGGGGCGCTGGCGCCCTTCATCGGCTGGCGCGGGGTGATGGGAGTCTGCGCCGGGGCCGCCGCCCTCTCCTGCGCGGTGATGGCGTGGGATGCGCGCCGCCGGCCGGCGCCGGCGCTGCCCACCGCCCCGCCCTCCATCCCCATGGTGCTGCGGCGCTATGGCGAGATCCTGCGCACCCCGGCGGCGCGGCCCCTCTATCTCGGCGTGCTGCTGGAGGGGATGTTCGTCTTCGGCATGTTCCCCTTCCTCGCCGTGCTGCTGGGGCAGGACGGGCACGGGCTGCTGCGCGCCGGGCTGGCGGTGACGGCCTTCGGCCTGGGCGGCTTCGGCTACACGCTGCTGGCGCCGCTGCTGCTGCGCCGGCTGGGGCAGGCGCAGATGATGCGGCTGGCCGGCGCCAGCGTGGCGCTGGGCATGGCCGCCCTCGCCGCCGCCTGGAGCGCCGGGCAGCCGGATCTCGGCATCGGCGGCGCGCTGCTGGTGGGGCTGGGCTTCTTCATGCTGCACAACAGCATCCAGACCCGCGTGACGGAGGTGGCGCCGCTGGCGCGCGGCTCGGCCGTGGCGCTGCACGCCTTCTGCTACTTCCTGGGGCAGGCGGTGGGGCCGGTGCTGTTCGGCCTGGCCCAGGCGGCGGCGGGGCCATCGCCGGCGCTGCTGCTCTGCGGCGCCGGGGTTCTGGGCGTCAGCCTCTGTCTGGCCGGCCAGCGCCGGGGCCGAGGGGATGGATAGAACAAAGCCGGAAAGCAGGCCGCCGAGTCGCGCGAACGAATCGCTGACGCGGCGGCGGCGGGATTCACGGGCCGTTCCCTCTCCCCATCCGCCGCCCCGGTCTGGGGGCCGGCCGCGCCTCAGAAATCGCTGACGCGGCCCTTGCGCTCCCAGTCGCCGAAGCGGGTCGGCTCCGGCCCGGCGGGGCCGCCGATCTCGGGCGGCATCGGCGTGGCGGGCGGCTTCGGCGCAGGGGCCGCCGCCTGGCCCTGCGGGGCTGCGGCGGGGGGCTGGGTCGGGTCGGGGCGGGCCGGCGGGGCGGCCTCTTGCTCAGGGCTCGTCATGCTCCCCATCTGGGGTGGGAAGCTGGGGAACGGAAAGAGGGCATGAACGGATATCTGCGCACAACCCTCCTGCTGGCGGCGATGACGGCGCTGTTCGTCGCGGTCGGCGGCGTCATCGGCGGGCGGGGCGGCATGATGGTCGCCTTCGGCGTGGCCTGCGCCACCAACCTCTTCGCCTGGTGGAACAGCGACCGGATGGTGCTGCGCATGCACAACGCGCAGCCCGTCGGACCGCAGGAGGCGCCGGAGCTCTACCGGATGACGGCGCGGCTGGCGCAGAATGCCGGGCTGCCCATGCCGGCGCTCTACATCATCCACGAGGACCAGCCGAACGCCTTCGCCACCGGCCGCAGCCCAGAGAAGGCGGCGGTGGCCGTCAACACCGGCCTGCTCAACCGCATGCCGCCCGACGAGGTGGCCGGCGTCATCGCCCACGAGCTGGCGCATATCCGGAACCGCGACACGCTGATCATGACCATGACCGCCTGCCTGGCGGGCGCCATCGGCATGCTGGCGCAGTTCGGCTTCCTGTTCGGCGGCAACCGCGAGCGCGGCATGAACCCGATTGCCGCCATCCTGGTGATGCTGCTGGCGCCGATCGGCGCGATGATCGTGCAGATGGCCATCAGCCGCTCCCGCGAATACGAGGCGGACCGGGCGGGGGCCGAGATCAGCGGCAACCCGCTGGGCCTGGCCAACGCCCTGACCCGGCTGGAGCAGGGCCGCCTGACCCATGTGAACCAGGCGGCCGAGGCCAACCCGGCCACCGCCCACATGTTCATCATCAACCCGCTGGCCGGGCTGCGGATGGACGGGCTGTTCTCCACCCACCCCAAGACCGAGAACCGCGTGGCGGCGCTGATGGAGCTGGCCGGGCAGATGGGGCCGCCGCGCGGGCGGGGGCAGGCCTCCTTCATTCCGCAGACGGGCCTGCCGCCGGCGGGCGGCACGGGTGCGGCGCCGGGGCCCTGGGGCGCGGCGCCGCCGCGGCGGCAGCGCGGCCCCTGGGGCTGATCCCAGCTCCCGCCGAGCATGGCCGATCCGCCATGGACGATCCGCCCGGGGGCGCCGGCGCTTCGCCTGGCTGCGCGCCACCTGGGCGCTCGCCCGCCTCGGGCGGGGCGCAGGGTCCGCGCATCGCGATCTGGTAAGGGCCGGAGGCAGCGTGGCCTGTCCAGGCGGCGCGGGGGGCGCGGAGAGCCCCCGGCTCAGCTGGCGGCGGGCGTGGCCTCGCGCGCCACGGCCAGCAGGCGGCGGCGCAGCCAGGCATGGCCGGGGTCCGCCTCGAAGCGGCGCGGGAAGATCAGCGACAGCCGCATGTGCGGCGTCTCCACCGGGCAGGGGCGCAGCAGCAGCCCGTGCGCCTCGGCCATCTGCGTGGCCAGCCGGGCGGAGAGCGTCATCACCATGTCGGTGCCCTTCAGGATGGCGGGCACCCCCGAGAGATGCGCCACCACCGCGCCCAGCCGGCGCGGATGGCCCGCCTCGCGCAGCGGCCCGTCCAGCGCGCCATCGCGCGAGCCGTTGGGCGAATGCAGCAGGTGCGGCCAGGCGGTGAAGCGCGCCAGTGTCATCTCGCCCTCGGCCAGCGGGTGGCCGCGGCGCATCAGGGTGAGGAAGCCTTCCGGCAGCAGCCGCAAGCGGGTGTAGAGGGCAGGCGGCTCGGCCAGCATGCCGAGCACCATCTGCACCGCATCCGCCTCCAGCATCTCCAGCGCGTTCACCCGGTCCGCGTGGCGGATCGCCAGCAGGCAGCCGGGCGCCTCCCGCGCCATGGCGGCCAGCAGCGGCGGCGCCAGCACCGCCTCGGCATATTCCGACAGGCCGATGGGGAAGACCCGGTCCGAGGTGGCGGGGTCGAAGGGCGCGTGCGCTGCCAGCGCGCCGCGCAGCCGGTCCAGCACCTCCGCCACCGGCTCGGCCAGGGAGAGGGCCAGGGCGGTGGGCTCCACCCCGCCCGGGCGGCGCAGGAACAGCTCGTCCTTCAGCACCAGCCGCAGGCGGGAGAGGGCGTTGGAGACGGCGGGCTGGGACAGGTTCAGCCGCTGCGCCGCGCGCGTCACGTGCCGCTCGCGCGCCACCGCGTCGAACACCCGCAGCAGGTTCAGGTCCAGGGTGGAGAGGTCGGCCATTGATGGCGCGAATGATGACCGTTCCGCATGGCGTTTGGAAGCCAGGGTCTCGCCGGGTCTAGGAAAGCGGCGACACGGCCGGGAAGGCCGTCCTTCCATCCTCCGCAAGCGAGCGAACCGATGAACGACCCCCGCCTGATCCCCTATGCCACCCTGCTGCTGCGCGTCAGCCTCGGGGTGATGTTCCTGGCCCATGGCTTCCTGATGAAGGTGATGACCTTCGGCCTTGCCGGCACGATGGGCTATTTCGGCAGCCTGGGCTATCCGCCGGTGCTGGGCGCCGTGGTGGCGCTGGCCGAGACGGCCGCCGGCATCGCCCTGATCCTGGGCCTCTGGACCCGCCTCGTCTCGCTGCTGGCGGTGCCGATCCTGGTCGGCGCCACGATGCAGCACCTCGGCAATGGCTGGGTGTTCAGCCGTCCGGGCGGCGGCTGGGAGTTCCCGCTGTTCTGGACCGTGGCGCTGCTGGTGCAGGCGGGGCTCGGCAACGGCGCCTGGGCGCTCTCCACCAGCGCGCTCACGGGCCGTCGCCAGGCTGTCACCGCCTGAACGGCGAAAGGGCCGATCCCTCGCGGGAGCGGCCCCTTGATCCTCTTCGCAGCCGCCCGGCGCCGCAGTGCCGGGCGGCTGCCGCCGTTTCGCCTCAGCGGACGATGCGCGTCGTACCGTCCGGCAGGTGCTCCAGCACGACGCCGCCGCCATTGTAGGCCCCGTTGCCGACGCCCTGCTGCGGCAACTGCACGCCCGCCAGGGGCTGCGCCGGCGTGGACATGGTGTTGCCGGCCGAACCCTGGCCCGTCATGCCGCCCATACCGTAGGTCGAGGCCGAGCCCATCGGGCGCTGCATGCCCGAGGCGCCCATGCCCTGCCCCGTCATGCCTGAGCCGCTCATGCCCTGGCCCGTCGTTGCGGAACCGCTCATGCCCGAGCCGCTCATCCCCGACCCGCTCATGCCCGGGTTGCTCATGCCCTGGCCTGTCATTCCGGATCCGCTCATGCCGGAGCCCTGCATGGTCCCGCCGCTGGCGGCACCCGAGCCGCCCATCGCGGCGCCGCTGCCCTGCATGCTGCTGCTGCCCTGCATGCTGCTGCCGGAGCCCATGCTGCCGGACATGCCGCCCGGCATGCCGCCGCTGCCCATGCTGTTGCCGGGCGGAACGGCGCTGCCCATCTGCGCGTGGGCCAGCGGGGCGAACACCGCCAGAGCCAGGGACGCCGCCGCGATCGTCAGGGAAATACGGGCCATTGCTGCCTTCTCCTTCATGCTCGTCTGCGGCCGCCCCGATGGGCGGCCCGATGCCGAAGGAACGCGAGGGGCGCCGGCAGGTTGCCTCGCGCCCCCTGCCCGCCCGCAGGCCCGGAGGCGGGCAGAAGGAGGATGGGGGGCCGGGGGCATTCCTTCCCCCGGCCTTTTCAACGGCTCAGAGCGCACCGCCCTTGCGGCCGGCCATGGCGCCGAGGCGCAGGCGCAGCGCGTTCAGCTTGATGAAGCCCTGGGCGTCGAACTGGTCGTAGGCGCCCTGGTCCTCCTCGAAGGTGACGTACTTCATCGAGTAGAGGCTGTTGGGCGACTGGCGGCCGGTGACGATGGTGTTGCCCTTGTAGAGCTTCAGCCGCACCGTGCCGGAGACGCTCTTCTGGCTCTCATCGACCATCGCCTGGATCATGCGGCGCTCGGGCGCGAACCAGAAGCCGTTGTAGATCAGCTCGGCGTAGCGCGGCATCAGGCTGTCCTTGAGGTGGGCCACCTCGCGGTCGAGCGTGATGCTCTCGATGGCGCGGTGCGCCACGTAGAGGATGGTGCCGCCCGGCGTCTCGTAGCAGCCGCGGGACTTCATGCCGACGAAGCGGTTCTCCACCAGGTCGAGCCGGCCGATGCCGTTCTCGCGGCCCAGCGCGTTCAGCTTCGTCAGCAGCGTGGCGGGGGAGAGGCGCTCGCCATTGATCGCCACCGCATCGCCGCGCTCGAACTCGATGGTGATCTCGGTGGCGACGTCGGGCGCGTCCTCGGGGCGGATGGTGCGCTGCCAGACGATCTCCGGCGGCTCGTCCCACGGCTCCTCCAGCACCTTGCCCTCGGAGGAGGAGTGCAGCAGGTTCGCGTCCACCGAGAAGGGAGCCTCGCCGCGCTTGTCCTTGGCGATGGGGATCTGGTTGGCCTCGGCGAATTCCAGCAGCTTCGTGCGGCTGGTCAGGTCCCATTCGCGCCAGGGGGCGATGACCTTCACGTCCGGCTTCAGCGAATAGTAGCCGATCTCGAAGCGGACCTGGTCGTTGCCCTTGCCGGTGGCGCCGTGGCTCACCGCGTCGGCGCCGACCATCTCCGCGATCTCGATCTGCCGCTTGGCGATGAGCGGGCGGGCGATGGAGGTGCCCAGCAGGTACTGGCCCTCGTACAGCGCGTTGGCGCGGAACATCGGGAAGACGAAGTCCCGCGTGAATTCCTCGCGCAGGTCGTCGATGAAGATGTTCTCGGGCTTGATGCCCAGCAGCAGGGCCTTGTCGCGGGCCGGGCCCAGCTCCTCGCCCTGGCCGAGATCGGCGGTGAAGGTCACCACCTCGCACTGGTAGGTGGTCTGCAGCCATTTGAGGATGACGGAGGTGTCCAGCCCGCCGGAATAGGCGAGCACCACCTTTTTCACGTCCTTGACCGCCATAGCGTGGGTCCCTTTGTCCGAACGAGCGAAGGCCAGGGGTTTGCCGCAGCGGGGCGGCGCCGGCAAGGCGCTCATGCCCAGCCGAGGCGGACGGAGCGGGGAATCCGCGCGCGGCCGGCGGCATTGCGCAGCAGCCGGCCGAGGGAGCGCAGCACCGCGGCCCCCGGGCGCGGGCCGAGCGGCAGGCGGTGCAGGGTTTCGGACAAAAGCGGATCGGGCAGCAGCCAGGGCGGCGCGCCGAGCGCCGAGCGCAGGCCGAGGCGGCGGACCAGGCGCAGGAGCGGCAGGCCGCCCAGCCGCGCGGCGCGGCGGCAGGCGCGGCAGATGGCGTATTCCAGGGCGCGCAGCGGGTGGCCGGGCGGCGCCTTGGCGAGGGCGCGCAGCAGGGCGTGCCAGAAGCCGGCATGGGTGAGGCGGCGGAAGAAGCGGGCGACGGTGTCCGGCCGGCCGAAGCGCTCCGGCAGGTGCTTCCAGGCGGCGCCGGGAAGGTGGGCGAGGTGGAAGATGGCATCGAGCCGGGCGCGCGGATCGGCCAGGCGGCGGCCCTGGGGGGAGAGGGCCGGGAGGAAAGGCTGGAGGGCGGCCCAGGCGGCGTCGGACAGCGGGGTCCAGGGGGTGGGCGGGGTGAGCCGGGACATGAGGGCCGCTCCGGTGGGGGAGCGGCAGGGTATTAGGAATTTATGCCTTTTGTCAAACTTTTATAAGCCTTCGACAGTGGCAGATTGCTTAGAAGCATCTTAAGGTGCAAGAATCTATATTCTCAAGCAGGATCATGTTATGTCAGAAATAAAAAATCCAGAAACCAAAAGCAAAAAAAGTAGAAAATTAGCTCGTCGCCAAGAAAGCAATATTTTAATTAAAAATTTTGCTCAGATTTCTAATGTTAATTTAAGTTTCGGCGATTTAACAGTTTTGGTTGGGCCACAAGGAGCAGGCAAAAGTCTCGCTCTTCAATGGCTGAAAATTGCTCTTGACGGTCGCCAAGTGGTAGAGGCGTTACGATCTGCTGGGCAATCAACTGACCGCTCGGATATTTTGATTGACTTAATATTTGGGACGGGGATGGCGTCTGGGTGGAATTCAGAGTCTACTCAGATCAATTTTGAATCATCGCGCATTAATTTAAGGAATATTTCTAAGCGCGGAACAGGAAAAGAGCAGCTTTTCTTCGTCCCAGCACATCGCTCGATGCTAATTAGTGATGGATGGGCTGCGCCATTTCAAAAATTAGGGCCAGACACACCTGTAGTGGCGCGTCTGTTTAGCCAAAATCTGTTTGATCGGTTTAGCGGCAAAGATGCCGGAACCCTCTTTCCTGTGGAAAAGCGCCTAAAAAAAGAAATCAGAGAAAAGATTGATGCTGCCGTTTTTCATGGCGGAAAAGTTGGCATAGAAGAAGATCAGCAACACTCAAGAAGACTTAGATTAGTCCACGGCGATATGCATTTACCATTCATGACATGGACGGCGGGTCAACGAGAATTTACTCCTTTATTAATGGGCCTATACCACCTTCTGCCGCCAACTCAGCAGAGAAAGCGAGAGGAGACAAACTGGGTTGTAATTGAAGAGCCCGAAATGGGCTTACATCCCCAGGCTATCACAGCCGTTATGCTGCTAGTTCTTGACCTGATTTGGCGGGGATATCGTGTAGTTCTGTCAACTCATTCACCGCATGTCTTAACCATGCTTTGGTTAATGAGGAGGCTGAAGGAATATCATGCTCGTTGGCAACTTGTCTGCCAAGCCTTCGATGTAAAACTCCAACCGATGCAAGCTGTTGCAAAAGCCGCCCTCGAAAAAGACTACCGAGCGTTCTTGTTAGAATTTAATTCTGAAGGCAAGGTAAACTCGGTTGATATTTCGGATCTAGACCCTAGTTCCGAGGACGAACGTATAGCCGGCTGGGGCGGCCTTACCGCTTACTCATCCCGCTTTGCTGATGCTGTTCGAGATGCTGTAAACGAGAGCGAACGGTGACGAAAGCTACTCGTCGAACGCGAGTTCGAGCTCCAGAAACTCCGGTTCGCGCAGCGCTGAAGCCGGAATCCCCCCTTAAGGCAATGGTGAAAGACGGCTTTGGAGCTATCATAAAACCTCATCGAATCCACTTCGATGAAGATGTTCGGCCTTCGTTTGTAGATAGCTTAGATGCCGATCAAGCACTTCAACCCGGAAGGGAGCAGGAAAACCGCTGGGACTACCTATTGGGTCATGGCCCAAGTGGAAAGATAATTGGAGTAGAGCCACACTCGGCTGAGAACAGTGAAATCAAAACCGTAATAAAAAAACTTGAATCAGCTCGTCGCCAACTGCGAGATCACTTGCAAGACGGAACAGTCGTCTCGAGATGGTTTTGGGTGCCTTCGGGTAAAGTTCATTTCGCGCCATTGGAAAAAGCACGTTTACAGCTCGCACAAAATGGCATTGATTTTGTTAACAAAATTACAAATAAACATTTAAAATAGAGAGTCAAACGAGGCTTTTTATGTTCCTGTCATAGGGAGGCCCATTTTCGGCAGACTTAGCCTCATGGCAGATAGGGGTCCGGGGGGAGGGAGCGCTTTCCCCTGGTCCGGGCATAAATACCTCAGCGAGCAGGCGTCACTCGTCGCTGTGTTCAACAGACCATCCGCGATGATCAGGGCACCACGCGGATCCACCGTCACGCCCACTGGTCGACTGCGGGCGTTGCCCTCGCCATCACAGGAAACCAGTTATCCCCATACTAGCGGGCGGGCGGAGTAGTTGTCGCGGTAGGGTAAGAAAACGACATCAAAGTCCACCGGCTCGCGGCGGTTCCAATTACCGTGCTGCCGACAAAGGCGCCTGACCTTGAAGCACCCACCCTAACGGGGGCGGCTAACCCGGCACCAGTGACTGCGCCCGGCGGCGCTGTAAAGCGGGCTTCCGAGGACTGGCAAGGAGGTGCAGGCCGCTCCGGATTGAAGCGATCCAGACGTCAGGAATATAATCCTGAATCCAAAAATCGCGACGTGGCCATGAAAGCGTAAAATCAACAGGCGCCACCGGATGGCTGCCGCCCTCCCCCACCCGCCTAGAATGGCCCTCCGCCCCCCCCACGGACATTCCGCTTGACGGTGGATGGGGGCAGCGACAGTCTCGCCGGCCATGCCCGGCCTCCACGCCCTTTGTGACCGACGCCGACGCCGACGCCCCCGCATCCAAGCGGCGGCTCTCCGGGCTGCGCGTCGATCAGCGCCCTTCCGCGGGGCGGCGGCCTCGCCCTAGGCCCCACCCGCCGGCGCGGCCCCGGCCCGCATTCCTGAACCCCCGCAGCCCCCGGCTCCGGGGGTTTTTCTTTGCCCGCACCCCGGAAGGACACCAGCATGAGCATTCGCGTCGGCATCGTCGGCATCAGCGGCTTCGGCGGGGGGGAGGCGCTGCGCCTGGTCGC
>NZ_JBHSCH010000096.1:0-13459 GCF_042651065.1 Teichococcus aestuarii | reverse complement strand
GGCCAAGGGCGGCGCGGCCAGCGGTGTCTCGGGCTGCGGCGGCACGGCCAAGGGCCGCGCGGTCAGGGGCGGTGCGGGGGGCACCGGCGCGGCCTGCGGCGGGGGCGGAGGCGGCGGCTGGCTGGGGCCGGGCGGGGCCGAGACGTCGGGCGGCTCCAGCGGGGCCGGGGCGCCGCCCGGCACCTCCGGCGCGCCCACCGGCGCCTGCGGCTGCGGCAGGGCCGGCCCGGCCTCGCCCGCCGCCGATTCGAACACCACCGGCACCCCCTCCCCCTCGGCGGGGCGGGGCAGCGGCTCCGGCGTGTGCGACCACAGCAGCCAGGTGGCCAGCGCGGCGTGCAGCAGCAGCGAGGCCGCCAGCCCCGGCCCCAGCCGCAGGCGCGGCCGCCCGGGCCGCCCGCCGGAGGGCGGGGCGGTGACGCCTGTCAGGCTCGTGCTCATGCGTGGCTCGGGGGCGGGAAAGGCGGCAAGGGCAAAGGCGATCCTGTCTGCCGCGCCGGGCCATGGCGCGGGGCACCCGACCCTAGAGCAGATCGCCCCCGCCCGGAACGCCCGATGCCGGGACGAGCCGCAGCCGCAACGCTCGCGCGGGGCAGCCGGACGGATGGCTTTACGGCCGTAACGTTCCGGGCCTAGCTAGGGCCATTCCCCTGCATGGAACGCCCGATGCCTGAACTGCCCGCGGTCGACACCCTCCATCTCCGCAACCCCGCCGCCCTGTTGCTGGGCCAGGTCTCGCGGGAGCTCTCGCCGGAGGATGGCATGTTCCACGGCAATGCCGAGCACTACCTGAGCTGCGGGGCATCGGCCTACAACGTCATCTCCGCCGCCCTGGACCTGTCGGGCGTCCGGCCGCGGTCCATGCTGGATTTCGGCGCGGGCGCCGGGCGGGTGACGCGCTGGCTGCGGGCGGGCCATCCGCAGGCCGCCATCGCCACCACGGATATCCGCCCCCGGGACATCGCCTTCTGCCAGGCCGCCTTCGGCACCCGCTCCTGGCTCTCCGGCATCGACATCGACCGGCTGTCCGCGCCAGAGACCTACGACCTCATCTGGGTCGGGTCGGTCATCACGCACCTGTCCGAGGAGAACTCGCTCCGCCTGATGCGGAAGCTGTTCTCCTGGCTCAATCCGCTCGGCCTCCTCGTGGTCAGCCTGCATGGCCGCTTCGTGCAACACCGGGCGGCGCAATTCGACCATTACGGCGTGGGCGCCGGGCGCTGGGCCGACATCGAGCGGGACTACGCGGCGCGCGGCTTCGGCTATGCGGACTATCCCGGCCAGGAGGGGTACGGCATCTCGCTGTGCTCGCCCGCCTGGATGGCCGCGGCGGCCGAGCGGGTCGCGGGCGCCAGGGTCGTCCTCTTCAGCGAGCGCGCCTGGGACGGCCACCATGACGTGGTGGCGCTGCAGAACCGGCCGGTGACGGGACAGTCCGGCTGATGCCCCGCGGCCGGGCGGCGGCGGCGGCCCCGCCCGGCCGATTTCCGGATGAGGCTGTGGCCAGCCCCGCCGGCCGGTGTCTATGCTGCCTCTCTGCAACGCAGGGGCGCGCCGATGCAGCCGCCCCGCAGATGGGAGAACAATCAAGAATGACGCGACGCCCCCTGCTGGCGGCGCTGCTGGGCCTGTGTGCCCTGTCCGCGCCGCTGTCCCGCCTCTCCGCCCAGACCGCCGACCGCCCCTTCCCCGACCGCGCCATCAGCCTGGCCACCGGCTACGCCCCCGGCGGCTCCACCGACATCGCCGCCCGGCTGCTGGCCGAGCGGCTCGGCGTGCACCTGGCCGGCCCCGGCGGCGAGCCGGCGCGGGTGGTGGTGGAGACCCGCCCCGGCGCCGCCGGCGTCGTCGCCAGCGAGTGGCTGCGCCGCCAGCCGGCGGATGGCCACACCATCATGCTGGTCGAATCCGGCTCGCACGGCATCGCCCCCTCCGCCCTGGTGGGCGGCACGCGCTACGACCCGGTGAAGGACTACACCCAGCTCGCCGTGCTCGGCACCGGGCCGCTGGTGATCATCGCCAGCCCGGACTTCCCGCCGCGCGACGCGAAGTCGCTGCTCGCCGCCCTGCGCGAGGCGCCGCCCGAGAGCATCACCTACGCCTCCTCCGGCGTGGCGACGCCCAACCACCTGGCCTCGGAGATGCTGGCGCTGACGCTCGGCGCGCGCTTCGTGCACGTGCCCTACCGCAGCGGCGGGCAGCAGGTGCAGGCCATCCACCAGGGCCAGGGGCAGTGGGGGGTGGCGGTGCTGGCCTCGGCGGCCGGGCAGATCCGCGGCGGGCTGGTGCGCCCGATGGCGCTGACCGCACCCGAGCGCTTCCCCACCTTCCCCGAGATCCCGACCCTGGCCGAGAGCGGCCTGCCCGGCTTCGACCTGCAGACCTGGAACGTCATCCTCGGCCCGCCGGACATGCCGCCTGCCGTGGTGGCGCGGCTGAACAAGGCGATCAACGCGGCGCTGGGCGAGGAGGCCTTCCGCAACCGGCTGATCGAGACCGGCGTGGCCCCCTGGCGCCAGGCCAACAGCCCGGCCGACGCCCGCGCCTTCCTGGAGCGCGAGGTCGCCAAGTTCAAGGACGTGGTGCAGCGCACGGGGGTGAAGCTGGAGCAGTAGGGCGGCGGGGCGGGCGGCGGCGCCACACGCCGCTTCCGCCCATGGCCCCGGATGCTCTAAACCCCGGCCATGACCGTCCTCGCCATTCGTGACCTGACCATCCGCATCGCCGGCCGCCCGCTGCTGGAGAATGCCGAGCTGATGGTGGACCCCGGCCGCAAGGTCGGGCTGGTGGGGCGCAACGGCGCGGGCAAGTCCACGCTGCTGCGCGCCATCACCGGCCAGTTGCAGCCCGATGGCGGCGAGATCCGCCTCTCCGCCCGCGCCCGCATGACGCATGTGGCGCAGGAGGCGCCGGGCGGCAGCCAGGACCTGCTGGAGACGGTGCTCGCCGCCGACACCGAGCGCGCCGCCCTGCTCGCCGCGCTGGAGACGGAGAGCGATGGCGCGCGGCTGGCCGAGATCCACGAGCGGCTGATCGCCATCCGCGCCGACAGCGCCCCCTCCCGCGCCGCCATCGTGCTCTCCGGCCTCGGCTTCGACGCGGCGGCGCAGGCGCGCCCCGTGGGCGAGTTCTCGGGCGGCTGGCGGATGCGCGTGGCGCTGGCCCAGGCGCTGTTCCTGGAACCCGACATCCTGCTGCTCGACGAGCCGACCAACCACCTCGACCTCGAGGCCACCATCTGGCTGGAGGGGTGGCTGGCGCGCTTCCCCGGCGCCGCCATCGTCGTCAGCCACGACCGCGGGCTGCTGCAGCGCTGCGTCGATTCCATCGCCCATCTCGACCGGCAGAAGATCACCCTCTACCCGGGCGGCTTCGACAACTTCGTGCGCATCCGCACCGAGCGCGCCGCGCAGCTCGCGGCCCAGGCCGAGAAGGTGGCGGCGCAGCGCGCGCACATGCAGTCCTTCGTGGACCGCTTCCGCGCCAAGGCCACCAAGGCCCGGCAGGCGCAGTCCCGCCTGAAGGCGCTCGAAAAACTGCCCGAGATCGAGACGGTGGTGGAGGACGCCCCCACCCGCTTCGCCTTCCCCGAGCCTTCCGAGCTGGCGCCGCCGATCCTCGGCCTCTCCCGCGTTGCCATTGGCTATGACGGGCGGCCGATCCTGCGCGAGCTGAACCTGCGGCTGGACCAGGAGGACCGCGTGGCCCTCCTCGGCGCCAACGGCAACGGCAAGTCCACGCTCGCCAAGCTGCTGGCCGGGCGCCTCGCGCCGCTCGCGGGCGAGGTGCAGCGCGACCGGCGCCTGAAGGTCGGCTACTTCGCGCAGCACCAGGCGGAGGAGCTGGACCTCGCCGGCACCCCCCTCTCCCACATGCAGGAGGCGCTGGGGCCGAAGGCCACCGAGACGCAGTGCCGCGGCCAGCTCGCCCGCTTCGGGCTGGACGAGGAGCGCGCCACGACCAAGATCGGCGCCCTCTCCGGCGGCGAGAAGGCGCGGCTGCTGCTGGCGCTGTGCACGCGCGACGCCCCCCACCTGCTGATCCTCGACGAGCCGACCAACCACCTCGACATCGACGCGCGCGACGCGCTGGTGAAGGCGCTGGCCGGCTTCGGCGGCGCCGTGGTGCTGATCACCCACGACCCGGACATGGTGACGCTGGCGGCCGACCGCCTCTGGCTGGTGGCCGATGGCAAGGTGACGCCCTTCGAGGGCGACCTCGACGATTACCGCGCCCACCTGGCCGAGCGCGCCCGCGCCGCCCGCGCCGCCGCCGGCGGGGGCGCCGCCGATGCCGGCGCCACCCGGCGCGACGAGCGGCGCGAGCGGGCCGAGAACCGCCAGGCCCTCGCCCCCCTGCGCCAGCGCGTGGCGAAGGTGGAGGCCGAGATGGCGAAGCTCCAGAAGGAGGCCGCGCTGCTGGAGCGCAAGCTCGGCGACCCGGACACCTATGCCCGCTTCAAGGCGGAGGACATCGCCTGGGCCACCCAGCGCCAGGGCGCCATCGCCAAGCAGGTGGCGGCGCTGGAGGAGGAGTGGCTCGAACTGCAGGAGAAGCTGGAGGCCGCCTGAAGGCGACCTCCGCCCCGCCGCCCTACCGGCCGCGCTGGTTCTCGATGGTGTTGTGGGTGGTCCGCTCCGGCGCGGCGTCGGTCGCCCCCGGCCGCCGGCGCTCGATGTCGCCGGGGCTCTGGCCCTTCGGCCCGCCATGGGCGTGGCCGCGGCTGCCATGCGGCGCGTCGTCGGTGGGCCGGCCGAGCTGCGCCGCGGCGTCGGGGTCGAGCGACAGGCGCTGCGCCATCTCCGCCTCGTCCACGCAGGCATCGGCCGCCTGCGCGGCGGGCATGGAGAGCCGCACGACGCCGCCCTCCAGCCCGGCCACCGTGCTGCGCGGCAGGTAGCGGTGCCGCCCGCCCGCCGTGGGGTCGTTGCGGGCGAGCTTGATGTAGTCGCCTTCCACCCGGTCCACCACGCCGAAGGCCTGGCCGTCGCTGCCCACCACGGGCATGTGGTCCTGCACCTCGCCCTGCTCGATCTTCGCTGCGTTGACCATCCGGATTCTCCCTGTTGCCGCGGCCATGGCGGCGCTTCGGATCGAAGGTCCCGCCCGTGCAGCACACTCTCGCGCAGGCGGGTCTGCGCCGGGCCGCGGATCAGGAAGGAAACGGCGCCCCCCCGCGCCGGTTCCGGCAAGGGCCCCCGCCACCGCCCCTCTTTCACAGCCCTTTTCCACGGAGCAGCGCATGACCCCGCCTCCCGGCCCCGACCGGCTTCACCGCGCGGAGGCCGCCCTGGTGCTGGCCCTGGCGGGCGTGTTCCTGCTGCTGGGGGCGCTGTTCCTGGCCGCGCCCGGCGTGGGGGCGGCGCTGTTCGGCCTCCCCGCCCCGGGCGCCGAGGCGCTGGCCTGGGTGCGCACCGTGGCGCTGCGCGACCTGGCGCTCGGCCTCTACCTCGCCGGGCTGTGGTGGCTGGGCAGCCGGCGGGGGCTGGGGGTGGTGCTGGCCGCCACGGTGGTCATCCCCCTGGGCGACATGCTGATGGTGTTCCTCTGGCATGGCGGCGCCACGCCGTGGCTGCTGCCGCACGCGGCCAGCGCCCTCGCCACCGCCGGGCTGGGGGGCTGGCTGCTGCGCCGGCCGCGAGGGCGGCCTCCCGGCCCGGAAAAGGTGGAGAATTCTTCACATGAAAGGCGGTTCACCCGGCGGTGAAGCCTTGCCTATGGTGGCCGCCGAGAACGAGAACCGCAGGGAAACGTCGCCGGGACATGCCCGCCCACCTCCGCGCAGGCCCGCATGGCTGAGGCACAGCACGCCTTCCGCAGCGCCGTCAGGGCGCGCGGGCGCGCGCCCGTGCGCCGCTGGACCCTGCGCGGCACCGGCCGTTCCTCCGAGGGTGCCCGACAACCCGCGTGACACCGCGCGCGCCTGAACCCGGCGCCGCGCCCACCCCTGCCTCCCCTCGACCTCACCGCAGCGACCGCGCGGCCGCCCCGCCCTGCGTCCCGGCTTCACGTGCCGGGCCCTGGCGGGCGCGTGGCCGCCTGCGCGCCGCCCACCGGGAATGACTGTCCATGCTGGAGAATCTGGCGCTCGGCTTCGATGTCGCGCTGTCCTTCCAGAACCTGTTCTTCGCCTTCCTCGGCGCGCTCATCGGCACCGCCATCGGCGTGCTGCCGGGGCTCGGCCCCACCGCCACCATCTCCCTGCTGCTGCCGCTGACCTTCGGGCAGGAGCCGGTGACGGCCATCATCATGCTCGCCGGCATCTACTACGGCGCGCAGTATGGCGGCTCCACCACGGCCATCCTGCTCAACCTGCCGGGCGAGATCTCGGGCGTCGTCACCGCCATCGAGGGCCACCAGATGGCCAAGCAGGGCCGCGCCGGCGCCGCGCTGGCGGCGGCGGCGATCGGCTCCTTCTTCGCCGGCACCGTCTCCACCGCCGTGGTGGCGGCGGCGGGGCCGGCGCTCACCTCGGTGGCGCTCTCCTTCGGGCCGCCGGAATACTTCGCGCTGATGGCGCTCGGCCTCGTCGTCTCCTGCGTGCTGGCGCAGGGCAGCGTCTTCAAGGCGGTGGCCATGGTGGTGCTGGGCGTCATGCTCGGCCTCGTCGGCACCGACATCCAGACCGGCCAGCAGCGCTTCACCTTCGGCGTGCCGGAGCTGGCGGACGGCATCAACTTCGTGGCGCTGGCCATGGGGCTGTTCGGCGTCTCCGAGATCATCCTGAACCTGATCAACCCGGAGAACCGCGAGGGCACGGTGGCCAAGCGCGGCCGGCTGTGGCTGACGAAGGAGGAGTGGCGCTACGCCGCGCCCGCCAGCGTGCGCGGCACGCTGCTCGGCACCATCCTCGGCATCCTGCCCGGCGGCGGCGCCTCCATCTCCTCCTTCGGCTCCTACATGCTGGAGCGCAAGATCACCCGCCGGCCGGAGCGCTTCGGCAAGGGCGCCATCGAGGGGCTGGCGGGGCCGGAGAGCGCCAACAACGCCGGCGCGCAGAGCGCCTTCATCCCGCTCCTCACCCTCGGCATCCCGTCGAACTCGGTGATGGCGCTGATGGTGGGCGCGCTGATCATCCAGGGCATCCAGCCCGGGCCGCGCATGATCGAGGCGCAGCCGGAGCTGTTCTGGGGCCTCATCGCCTCGATGTGGGTGGGCAACCTGATGCTGCTCATCATCAACCTGCCCATGGTCGGGCTGTGGGTGCAGCTGCTGCGGGTGCCCTACAAGTTCATGTACCCGTCGATCCTGGTGTTCTGCTGCATCGGCGCCTACAGCCTGAACAACAGCGTGTTCGACATCTACGTGATGATCGCCGCCTCGGGGCTGGGCTACGTGCTGACGCGGCTGGGCTGCGAGACGGCGCCGCTGCTGCTGGGCTTCGTGCTGGGCCCGATGATGGAGGAGCATCTCCGCCGCGCCATGCTGCTCTCGCGCGGGGACTGGATGACCTTCGTCGAGCGGCCGATCAGCGCCTCGCTGCTGGCCGTGGCCGCCATCGCGCTGGCGCTGATGATCTCGCCCTCCATCCGCCGCAAGAAGGACCAGGCGCTGGCCGAGGAAGCCGCCTGAACGGGGCGCCGGGCCGGGGCGCGCCTCCGGCGCGGCGCCCCTTGGCGGCGGCGCCCGGCCATGGGATTGAGCGGACAACGCCAAAGCCCCATGGGAGAGGGAACCGCCGCCATGCAACGCCGCACCTTGCTGCTTTCGGGGCTGCACTCGGGCCTCGCCGCCACCGGCCTCGTCGGCACCGGCCTCGCCCGGCCGGGGCTGGCCCGCGCCCAGGCCGCCACGCCGCTGCGCATCATCGTCCCCGCCCCGCCCGGCGGCCCCACCGACATCCTGGCCCGTGCCCTGGCCGAGCGCGCCCAGCCGGCGCTCGGCCGCCCCGTGGTGGTGGACAACCGCGCCGGCGCCGGCGGCATCATCGGCACCGAGGCGGCGGCGCGCAGCGCGCCGGATGGCGACACCATCGTGCTCGGCCACAACCAGACCCATGCCAGCAACCAGGCGATGATGGCCCGCCTGCCCTACCATGTGTCCGAGAGCTTCGCCCCCGTGGCCAAGCTGGCCACCGTGCACCACGCGCTGGTGGTGCCGGCCAACTCCCCCTCCGCCAGCCTCGCCGCGCTGATCGCGCGCGGGAAGCAGGGGCGGCTGACCTACGCCTCCTCGCAGGCCGGCTCGGCCAGCCATGTCATCGCCGAGACTCTGGTGCGGCGGGAGAAGCTGGACGCCACCCACGTGCCCTACCGCGGCGCCGCGCCGGCCGCGACCGACACGGTGGCCGGCATCGTCGATTTCTACATCGCCACCTTCCCCTCCGTCGCCGGGCTGGTGCGGGACGGGCGGCTGCGCGCGCTGGAGATCGGCGCCCCCGCCCGGCTGGCGGACTTCCCCGACGTGCCGACGGCGGCCGAGGCCGGCGCGCCCTACCTGGCGGTGGATGCCTGGTTCGGCCTGTTCGCGCCCGCCGGCACGCCGGACGCCGCCATCCAGCGCATCGCCCGCGCCATGCTGGACGCGCTGGGCGAGGCGGAGGTGGAGGCGCGGCTGATGGCCGCCGGCTTCACGCTCGACCCGCTGCTGCCCGCCCCCTTCGGCGCGTTCCAGCGCCAGGAGATCGCCCGCTGGGCGGAGATGGTGAAGCTCACCGGCGTGACGATGGAGGGCTGAGGCGCCCCAGGGACGGAAGCCAGGGGCGCAGCCGGGGGCGCGCCCCGCCCCGCTCCAGCCTCCCTTTGCCGTCATGCGCGCAATGCGGCCATGGGCGGTGGCGATCCGCGCCACCCCCTGCTATACGGCCAGCCGCAGAAACCGCCGGCCCCCGCTTCGGCGGCGAGAGGGATTCTGGATCATGGCGCGACGCCGGCAGCTCTATGAAGGCAAGGCGAAGGTCCTGTTCGAGGGGCCGGAGCCCGGCACCCTGGTGCAGTACTTCAAGGATGACGCGACGGCCGGCAACGGCGCCAAGAAGGGCGTCATCACCGGCAAGGGCGTGCTGAACAACCGCATCAGCGAATACCTGATGACGCGGCTGGCCGAGATCGGCGTGCCGACGCACTTCATCCGCCGCCTGAACATGCGCGAGCAGCTGATCCGCGAGGTGGAGATCATCCCGCTCGAGGTGGTGGTGCGCAACGTCGCCGCCGGCAGCCTGGCCAAGCGCCTCGGCCTCCAGGAAGGCACCCGCCTGCCGCGCTCCATCGTCGAGTACTACTACAAGAACGACGGGCTGCAGGACCCGATGGTCTCCGAGGAGCACATCACCTGCTTCGGCTGGGCCTCCACCCAGGATCTCGACGACATCGTGGCGCTGACGCTGCGGGTGAACGACTTCCTCTGCGGCCTGTTCCTCGGCGTCGGCATCGTGCTGGTGGACTTCAAGCTGGAGTTCGGCCGGCTCTACGAGAATGACGAGATGCGCATCGTCCTGGCTGACGAGATCAGCCCGGACAATTGCCGCCTGTGGGACGCCAACACCGGCGAGAAGATGGACAAGGACCGCTTCCGCCGCGACCTGGGCAAGGTCGAGGAAGGCTACCAGGAGGTGGCGCGCCGCCTCGGCATCCTGCCCGAGGCCGGGCTGCGCGACCTCAAGGGCCCTGAGGTGATGCAGTGACCCCCTCCGCAGCGGAGCAGACCATGAAGCTGATCGTCACCGTCATGCCCAAGAACGGCGTGCTGGACCCGCAGGGCAAGGCCATCGGGCACGCGCTCGGCACGCTGGGCTTCGAGGGCGTGGGCGAGGTCCGCACCGGCAAGGTGATCGAGCTGGAGCTGGCGGGCAGCGACCCCGCCGCCGCGAAGGCTCAGGCCGAGGAGATGGCCCGCAAGCTGCTGGCCAACACCGTCATCGAGAGCTTCAAGGTGGAGCTGGCCTGAGGGCCGGCCCCGCCCGGCGGCCGGAGTAAGGCACGGATGGTCAAGGCCTCCCTCTTCCTGATGGCCCTGCTCACCGTGCTGATCGGCATGGGGCTGCGCTGGCGGCAGGACCGGCTCAACCCGGTCCGTGCCGAGGGCCGCGCCGAGAGTCGCGCCCGCGCCCGCCGCCCCGGCCTGCTCGCCCGCGGCAAGGCCCGGCTCGATCTCTGGATCACCGCCGCCGCCATCGCCTCCGTCGCCACCATCCTGCTGATGGGCGGCCTGCACTGGATCCGGGTCTGGCTGCAATGAGCCGCGCCCGCGCCCTTCTCCCACCTTCGCGCGCCGAGGCCGTCACGCCATGAACGCCGTCATCCTCCTCTTCCCCGGCACCAACCGCGAACGCGACATGGCCATCGCGCTGCACAAGGCCACGGGGCGCAAGCCCGCCATCCTGTTCCACCAGGAGACCAGCCTGCCCGCCGGCACCGACCTAGTGGTGCTGCCCGGCGGCTTCTCCCATGGCGACTACCTGCGCTGCGGCGCCATGGCGGCGCGCTCGCCCATCATGCCGGCGGTGCGGGACTTCGCGCAGAAGGGCGGCCATGTGCTGGGCGTCTGCAACGGCTTCCAGATCCTCACCGAGGCCGGGCTGCTGCCGGGCGCGCTGCTGCGCAACGCCTCGCTGCGCTTCCTCTCGATGGACTGCCACCTGCGCGTCGAGACCACCCGCAGCCCCTTCACCGCGCGCTGGCAGAAGGGCGAGACCTTCCGCGCGCCCATGGCGCATGGCGACGGCAACTACTTCTGCGATGACGAGACCCTGGCGCGCCTGCAGGCCGAGGACCGCGTCGCCTTCCGCTACGCCACCGCGCAGGGCGAGGCCACGGCCGAGGCCAACCGCAACGGCGCGCGCGACAACATCGCCGGCATCCTCAGCGAGAACCGCCGCATCCTCGGCATGATGCCGCATCCGGAGGATCTGGTGGACCCGCTGATGGGCGGCACCGACGGCCTGCCGCTGTTCGAGAGCATCGCCGAGGCCCTGGCCACCGCCTGAGCCGGGCGCGGCGGGCGCGCCCCGCCGCCCTCAATCCTCGCCGTCCTCGTCCTCTCCGGGCGCCCCCGCCACCTCGAAGGCGGCCACCACATGCGCCAGGTTCACCGTGGCGCGGGGCCGGCCGGTGCGGGCCAGCAGCACCGGCTCCGGCACCGCCACCCCTTCCGCCTCCGCCGCCAGCAGCATCTCCACGTCGAGCAGCACCTGCCCGCCGGGCGAGAGGTGCACCGCCTCGATCCGGCTGATCAGCATGGTCTGCCCGGTGGATAGCAGCAGGCCGAACTTCCACTCGTCGGCCAGCATGCGGCCGGCGAACCATGCCGGCATCACCTCGCCAAGACGCAGGTCGTCGGGCCCGTCGATGGTTGTCCAGCTCTCGTCCATGCACAACCTTAACTTGTGCTTTATGGCGGAACAATGCCCCCATCTTGGGCATTCCAAGACATTTTCGCAGCTTCCCGCCCCAATCCGCGTTGTCCACGCATCGCCACTGACCAAGGACACGCCTCATGGGCCAGAAGACCCTGCCAGAGCTTTCCGAGCGCATGCGCCAGATCGACATCGCCATGCTCGCCACCCACACCGAGGGCGGCGCCATTGCCAGCCGCCCCATGAGCAACAATGGCGACGTCGCGTATGACGGCCACTCCCACTACTTCTCCTATGGCGATGCCCGCACCGTCAGCGACATCGAGGGCAATCCGAAGGTCACCCTCTCCTTCCAGGGGCCGAAGCGCTTCGCCGTCGCCGTCGAGGGCAAGGCCACGCTGATCCGCGACAAGGCCGCCTTCCGCGAGCACTGGACGCCCGAGCTGGACAAGTGGTTCGAGCAGGGCATCGACACGCCCGGCATCGTGCTGATCCGGGTGGATGCCGAGCGCGTCCACTACTGGGACGGCACCGAGCAGGGCGAGCTGACCCCCTGAGCCGCGCCCTCTGAGCGCATCCGGGCGGCGCCCAGCGGCGCCGCCACCCCCGCCCCTGCGCGGGCGGCCCCTCGGCCTCTCCCCCCTTCCTGACCGGAACCGCCCCATGAGCAGCACGCCCCCCGCCTCCCGCCGAGACCTCGTGCGCGGCCTCGCCGCCGGAGGCTTGGCCGCCGGCAGCCCCGCCGCCGCCCTCGCCGCCGCCGGCCCGCCGGCCGCCAGCCAGCCGGAGGGCGCCGCCCCGGCCGGCCAGCCCGCCCCCACGGGCGCGCCCGTCCTCGCCAACCCGCAGGACCGCTTCCCCAAGCCGCCCTTCCCGGCGCAGTCCCAGCCCTGGCCCGCCCTGCAATCGAAGATGGACCCGGTGCCGGATTGCGGCGAGGCCTCCTATCGCGGCTCCGGCCGTCTCGCCGGCCGCCGCGCCCTGATCACCGGCGGCGATTCCGGCATCGGCCGCGCCGCCGCCATCGCCTATGCGCGGGAGGGGGCGGATGTCGCCATCAACTACCTCGAGGCCGAGCAGCCGGACGCCGAGGATGTCGCCCGCCACATCCGCGAGGCCGGCCGCAAGGCCGTGCTGATCCCCGGCGACCTGCGCGACGAGGCCTTCTGCACCCGGCTGGTGGAGCAGGCGCGCGAGCAGCTCGGCGGGCTGGACATCCTGGTGAGCAACGCCGCCTACCAGCACGCGCAGCAGAAGCTGGCCGACATCAGCACCGAGCAGCTCGACCAGACGATGAAGACCAATGTCTACGCCATGTTCTGGCTGACCAAGGCGGCGCTGCCGCATTTGCCGCCGGGCGCCGCCATCATCGTCACCTCCTCGGTGAACGCCGACCGCCCCTCGCCCATGATCCTGGACTATGCATGCACCAAGGCCGCCAACGAGGCCTTCGTGAAGGCGCTGGCGAAGCAGGTGATCGGCCAGGGCATCCGCGTCAACGGCGTGGCGCCGGGGCCGTTCTGGACACCGCTGCAGGTCGGCGGCGGGCAGACGGAGGAAGGGCTGCGCAACTTCGGCACCACCGTGCCGATGGGCCGGCCCGGCCAGCCGGTGGAGCTCGCCTCCACCTATGTCGAGCTGGCGGCGGCCACCTCCAGCTACATCACCGGGCAGATCTACGGCCAGACCGGCGGCGTCGGCTGGCCCTGAGCCGGGGCTGACCGGAGGGGAGGGCCGCCCGGCCCTCCCCCGCCCGTCACGCCCGCCGGATGTGGCGGCGGCGCCTCAGCGGTTGCCGCGGCCGCGCTGCGCCGGGTTCACGCCGCCCTGCGCCGTGGTGTCGTTCAGCGTGTCGCCCTCATCCGTGTTCTCGCCCTGCAGCACTTCCGGGTCCGTGCCGCGCCCGAAGGTGCCCTTCGAGGCGCCGATCCCCGGGTTCCGCTCCAGGTCGCCGGGCGGCGGCGGCGTGTCCTGCATCAGCCCCTTCTCGCGCTCCTCGGCGCTGTGCTGACCCTTCGGGTGCTTGGAACTGGTCATGGCCGGTCTCCCTTCTGGTGCCGGGAAGCAACCGGGGCGGCGGCGGCGGGTTGCGGCGCCGCGCCCATCCGCCACGCCATCGGGCCGGCGGCCAGCGCCGCCACCACCGCCAGCGCGGCCAGCGCGCCG
>NZ_JBHSCH010000095.1:0-13547 GCF_042651065.1 Teichococcus aestuarii | reverse complement strand
GCCGGCTCCCGCCACGGCGACCATCGGCGCCGCCGCCGCCGCCCATTCCGCGCCGGAGCGCCTGCATGGCCACCCGGCGCTGGCGGCGCTCGCCGTGGCGCAACTCGAATACATCGCGGTGGAGCTGCCCTCCGGCCGCTTCGGCGATGTCGGCATGGTCTCGCCCTCGCTGCTGGCGGCGCGGGACGAGGTGCGCGGCGCGCTGGGCATGCCCTCCACCGAGCCGCCGCAGGCGGCGATCGAGGCGATGGCGGCGGCGGCCACCGCCCCGGGCGGCGACCCGGCGGGGCCGGCCGCGCTGCCACCGGGCCTGTTCCCGCTCGGCGGCGCCGAGGTGTGGCGCCGCCTCGGCCAGCTGCCCCGGCTGCCCCAGGCCAATGCCGGCACCCTGCGCGCCCTGCGCCACTGGGAGTTCGGACCGGAGGAGCCGTTCGAGATGAGCAGCCTGTCGCGCCGCCGCTGAGCCCGCCCGCGCCGCCGCTTTGGCACGCCGCGCCGGCTGCGGCATTCTGCCCGCCTGACCTGATCGGAGTGCCCCGCATGCGCCGAGTCCCCGCCCTTCCCCTGACGGCGCTGCTGCTGGCCGCCCTGGTGCTGCCCGGCTGCGCGGAGCTGCGCACGCCCCGCCCGCGGGTCAGCCTGCCGCTGGAGCTGGTGCCCAATGCCGAGGACCCGGTGCGCAGCGCCGCCCGCCTCGCCTCCGCCGCCTTCGCTGACCAGGGCGCCGCGCTGCAGGGCCACCCGGCCGAGACCGCCCGCGCCGCCGCGCGGCTGGAATACCTGGCGCAGACCCTGGCCGCCGATCCGCGCTACGCCGCCCTGCCGCCAGGGCTGACGCTGGCGCTGCGCGGCGCGGTGGAGCAGGCGCGCGCCGCGCTGGGCCTGGCCGAGGCGGCGCTGCCGCGCCTGGCCATCGCGGCCCTGGCGCAGGCCGCCCGCGCGCTGGAGGGCCGGGACGATGCCGCCGCCGTGCTGGTGCCGCCGCTCTTCCCCGCCGGGGCGGAGGCCACGCTACGCCGGCTGCGCGAGCCCGGCCCGCTGCCGGAGGCCGCCATCGCCACCGGCCGCACGGAGGAGGCGATCCGTGCCCTCGACATCGGCACCGGCTGGACCCTCTCGCCCGAGCGCTCGACGCTGCGCTGAACCGCGCCCCTCCATCCTTTCGCTTCAAGAGCGGGGGCGGATGTGCAGAATGCCGCCCTTCGTGTTCCGTAGATCTGGGAGTTCCTCATGCAGCGACGCAGTTTCCTGGCCGGCACCGCCGGCCTGACCGCCGCCGCGCACCTCGCCCGCCCGGCCCTGGCGCAGGGCGAGGCCAATCAGGTGCTGCGCTTCATCCCGCAGGCCGATCTCAGCATCCTCGATCCGCTGAACACCACCGCCTACCCGACGCGCAACCACGGCCACCTCTGCTGGGACACGCTGTACGGGCTGGACCTCGATTTCCGCCCGCAGCCGCAGCTCGCCGCCGGCCACACGGCGGAGGATGACGGCAGGCGCTGGACCTTCACGCTGCGCGAGGGCATCCGCTTCCACGACGACGAGCCGATCCGCGCCGCCGACGCCGTGGCCTCGGTCAGGCGCTGGATGCTGCGGGACACGCATGGCCAGACGCTCTCGCAGCGTGTCGAGGAGATCCGCGCGCTGGACGACCGGCGCTTCGAGATCCGCCTGAAGCGCCCCTTCGGCCCGATGCTGGACGCGCTGGCCAAGGCCTCCTCCTACCCCTGCTTCATCTACCCCGAGCGCTTCGCGACGCAGGACCCGGGCCGCGCCTTCACCGAGGTGGTGGGCTCCGGCCCCTACCGCTTCGTGGCCGAGGAGCGAGTCTCGGGCAGCCAGGTCGTCTATCGCCGCTTCGAGGGCTACAAGCCGGCCGGCGGCGCCGTCAGCCTGACGGCGGGGCCGAAGCTGGCGCTGTTCGAGCGGCTGGAGTGGAAGCACATCCCCGACCCCGCGACGGCCGCCGCCGCGCTGCAGGCCGGCGAGGTGGATTGGTGGGAGCAGGTGGCACCCGACCTGCGCCCGCTGCTGCGCCGCGGCCGCAACATCACGGTGGACCGGCTGGATTTCGGCGGCACGGTGGCGATGCTGCGCCCCAACCACCTGCACCCGCCCTTCGACAACCCGGCGCTGCGCCGCGCCCTGCTGCCCGCCATCCGGCAGGCCGACTACATGACCGCCATCATGGGCGACAACCGCGACCTGTGGCGCGAGGGGATCGGCTGCTTCCCCGAGGGCAGCCCGATGGCGTCCGACGCCGGCATGGAGGCGCTGACCGGCCCGCGCGACTTCGAGGTGGCGAAGCGCGCCGTCCAGGCCGCCGGCTACAAGGGCGAGAAGGTGGTGATGCTGCACCCCACTGACATCGTCAACAACAACAACCTGACCGCCGTGGCGACCGACATGCTGCAGCGCACCGGGCTGAACGTGGAGAGCGCCACCTCCGACTGGGGCACGCTGCTGCAGCGCCGCGCCAACAAGAACCCGCCGGGCCAGGGCGGCTGGAGCGCGCTGATCGTGCTGTTCGGCGGCATGGACCTGGCCAATCCGGGCGGCCACCCGCTGCTGCGGGCGAACGGCCAGAATGCCTGGTTCGGCTGGCCCACCGCGCCGAAGCTGGAGGAGCTGCGCGACCAGTGGTTCGACGCGCCGGACCTTGCCGCGCAGCAGCGCATCGGCCGCGAGATCCAGGCGCAGTTCTTCCAGGACGTGCCCTACTACCCGCTCGGCCAGTACCTGATCGACAGCGCCTGGCGCAGCAACCTGACCGGCCACCGCAAGGGCATGGCGCTCCCCCTCAACGTGAAGCGCGCCTGAGACTTATAGAAGAAAGGCCGGGGGAATTCCTTCCCCCGGCCTTTCTTCTGCTCAGCAGCCTTCCGCGAGAAAAACCCGGCTCGGCGCCACGAACTCCTCCTGCGCCGCCACGGTGAGGATTTCGCGCGACGCCGCCTCCGAGGTCCGCCGCAGCAGCCCGTAGATGGAGGAGGCGGCGGCCGCCAGCGCCGCGCTGGCGCTGCCGCTCTTCAGCCGGTGGAACAGGAACAGCGCCGCGATGGCGTCGCCCGCGCCGTTCACCGAGAGCGGCAGCATCGGCGTGGCGACGCGGTGGAACGCACCCCCCTCGGCCGCCAGCATCTCGATCCGGTCCTCCGGCGTCTCGGCCACGCGCAGCGAGGTGACGAGCACGCAGCGCGGCCCGCCCGGCGCCATGGTGGCCTGCAGCGCCGCGACCGCCGCCTTGGCCTCGGCCAGGGTGGTGACGGGCATCCCCGTCAACCATTCCAGCTCGAACTGGTTGGGGGTGAGGATGTCGGCCGCCGGCACGGCGCGGTCGCGCATGAACTCCGGGATGCCGGGGCGGACGAAGACGCCGCGCCCGACATCGCCGATCACCGGGTCGCAGCAATAGAGCGCGGCGGGGCTGGCGGCCTTCACCTTGGCCACCGCCTCCAGGATCGCCTCGCCGATGGCGGCGTCGCCCATGTAGCCGGAGAGCACGGCGTCGCAGCGGGGCAGGGCGCCGCGGTCCTCGATGCCCTGCACCAGGTCGCGCACCAGATCGGCGCCGAAGACCTGCCCGCGCCAGGAGCCGTAGCCGGTGTGGTTGGAGAACTGCACCGTGTTCACCGCCCAGACCTCGGCCCCCAGCCTTTGCAGCGGGAACACCGCCGAGGCGTTGCCGACATGCCCGTAGGCGACCCAGGACTGGATGGAGAGGATGTTCATGCGCCTGACCCGGTGGTGGAGGCGGGGCCGCGCCCCGCGGCGGCAAGCTGTAGGAAGGGGCGCCCGGCCGGTCAATCCGGCGGCGGAATCGGCGCGCCGCGCGGCCTGCTCGGTTGCACCGGGGGGGCGCTGCCTGTAGAAGCGGCGCTTCCGTGCGGCCGGTCGGCATCGGCTGCTCCATAATCAGACGAGTGCGCCATGAAGCCCGACATCCACCCGGACTATCACGAGATCAACATCATCATGACCGACGGGACGACCTACAAGACCCGGTCATGCATGGGCAAGCCGGGCGAGACGCTGCGCCTGGACATCGATCCGAAGTCCCACCCGGCCTGGACCGGCGTGCAGCGCGTGATGGACACCGGCGGCCAGATCGCCAAGTTCAACAAGAAGTTCGCCGGCATCGGCGCCCGCAAGAAGGGCTGATGCGCAAGGCCCCGCGGGGCCTTCCACCGACGCGGATTTTTGAGCGCCACTCCCTTGAAGCAGGGGGTGGCGCTTTCCATTTCCAGCCCTGCCAGCGGTGCCCGGATCGGGGCCGCCGGTGTGATCCAGACGCGACGGGGCCGCCCTTGTGGGGCCCGCATGACGCGGCGGATCGCAACGCAACGGACCCTTGCTTGGATTGAGAAGGCTCCTGACCATGAACGCTTTCGATACCGCCCCCCTGTTCCGCTCCGCCATCGGCTTCGACCGCCTGACCCGGCTGATCGACACCGCCCGCGCCGCGTCCGAGGGGCCCTCCTACCCCCCCTACAACATCGAGAAGACCGGTGAGGACGCCTATGTCCTGACCATGGCGGTCGCCGGCTTCGGCCCCGAGGACCTGGAGATCACCGCGCAGGACAATGTGCTGGTCGTCTCCGGCAAGACCGCGCCGGTGAACGAGCAGGAGCGCCGCTACCTGCACCGTGGCATCGCCGGCCGCGCCTTCGAGCGCCGCTTCGTGCTGGCCGACCACATCCAGGTGGAAGGCGCCGACCTCGCCAACGGCCTGCTCAACGTGGCGCTGAAGCGCCAGGTGCCCGAGGCGCTGAAGCCCCGGCGCATCGCCATCGGCAGCGCGCAGCCGCGCCAGCCGGTGCTGGAGGGCAAGTCCGAGAGCCAGCTCGCCGCATAAGGGCGGGCCGGACCGAGTGATGGGCCGGGGTGGCGACACCCCGGCTTTTTTCATGCCCGGCCTTTTTCCCGCGCCAAGGCTTGCCCGGCGCGGACGCCTCGCGGAAGCTGGGGCTGCACCTTCCGCAGCCGGGCCATGATCCAGGATCCAGAGAAATTCCGCACGGTGACGGCGTTGGGCATCGCCCAGACCCTCGCCTGGGCCTCCACCTACTACCTGCCCGCCATCCTGGCGCGCCCGATGGCGCAGGATCTCGGCCTCTCCACCTCCACGATCTACGCCTACTTCTCCATGGCGCTGCTGCTGACGGCGCTGCTCGGCCCGCTCACCGGCCGCATCATCGACCGGCGCGGCGGGCGCGGGGTGCTGGCGCTCTCCAACCTCGTCTTCGCCGCCGGGCTGGGCACGCTGGCGCTGGCGCAGGGGCCGCTGGGGCTGGGGGTGGGGTGGGGGCTGCTCGGCATCGGCATGGCGCTGGGGCTGTACGACGCCGCCTTCGCCACCCTGGCCGGCCTGTACGGCGCGCTGGCCAAGGGGCCGATCACCGGCGTCACGCTGTTCGCCGGCTTTGCCTCCACCGTCGGCTGGCCGCTCAGCACCTTCCTCGATGCCGAGCTGGGCTGGCGTGGGGCCTGCCTGGTCTGGGCGGCGCTGCATCTGGGGCTGGGGCTGCCGCTGAACCGGCTGCTGGTGCCCGCCGCGCCGCCCCCCGCGCCCAAGGCCGCCGCCGAGGGGCCGGAGAGTCCGGCGCCGCCGCAGGCCATGTGGGTGCTGGGCTTCGTCTTCGCCGCCACCGGCATCATCACCGCCGCCATCGGCGCGCACCAGCCGGCCCTGCTGGCCGCCGCCGGCGCCTCGCCCGAGGCCGCCCTCCTGGCCGCTTCCCTCACCGGGCCGGCGCAGGTGGCGGCGCGCTTCCTGCAGTTCAGCCTGCTGCGCGCCCTGCACCCGCTGTGGATGGCGCGGGTGGCCTGCGTCATCCAGGGCATCGGCGCGCTGGCCCTGCTGTTCCTGGGCGGGCCGGCGGCGGCGGCCTTCGCCCTGCTGCATGGCGGCGGCAACGGGCTGCACACCATCGCCAAGGGCACGCTGCCGCTCGCCGTGTTCGGGCCGGTCGGCTACGGGCAGCGGCAGGGCATCCTCTCCGCCCCGGCGCGGCTGTTGCAGGCGGGGGCGCCGCTGCTGTTCGGCCTGCTGATGGAAGCCCATGGCGCCGGCGCGCTGTGGCTGACCACCGGGCTGTGCTTCGCCGCCTTCGCCGCCCTCTTCGCGCTGCGCGCGCGCTGAGGGCGGCGCCTCGGCTCAGGCGTTGCGCCGCAGCGCCTCCGGGTTGATCAGCGCGTCCGGGTCCGGCTGGCCCGCCAGGAAGTCCAGCACGTTGCGGGCCGAGGCGGTGGCCATGCGCTGCAAGCCCTCGGCGGTGCTGGCGGCCACATGCGGCGTCATCACCACGTTCGGCAGGCCGAGCAGCGGGATGGGGCTCTGCATCGGCTCCACCTGCACCACGTCC
The DNA here is from genome assembly GCF_042651065.1 of Teichococcus aestuarii. Taxonomy (NCBI): domain Bacteria; kingdom Pseudomonadati; phylum Pseudomonadota; class Alphaproteobacteria; order Acetobacterales; family Roseomonadaceae; genus Roseomonas; species Teichococcus aestuarii. Next base: position 7,182 of record NZ_JBHSCH010000095.1, on the reverse strand, counting down.
AGCCCCGCCCCCGCCAGGTGGCCGGAGCGCAGCGCCGCCTCCAGCGCCGCCTCCTCCACCAGCGTGCCGCGGGCGGCGTTGATCAGCACGGCGCCGGGCTTCATCGCCGCCAGGAAGCCGCCATTGACCATGTTCCGCGTCTCGGCGTTGGAGGGGCAGTGGAGGGTGACGATGTCCGCCTCCGCCAGCGCCGCCGGCAGGTCGCGCGCCGGCTCGTAGCCCAGGCCGCGGATGGTGTTGGCAGGGATGAAGGGGTCGTGCACCCGCACCCGCAGCCCGAAGGCGGCGCAGAGCCGCGCCACCCGCGTGCCGATGCGGCCGAAGCCGATGATCAGCACGGCGCGGCCGCCGAGGTCGAAGGTGGCGGACTGGCCGGGCACCCGCCACTCGCCGCGCCGCACCCCGGCGTTGAAGGCCACCACCTGGCGGGACAGCGCCAGCATCAGCATCAGCGTGTGCTCGGCCACCGAGGCGGCGTTGGCCTCCGGCGTCACCGCCAGCAGGATGCCGCGCTCGGTCAGCGCCGGCACGTCCACATTGTCGTAGCCGACGCCGTGGCGGCAGACGAAGCGCAGCCTCGGCGCGCGGTCGAGCAGGGCGCGGTCCACCGTCATGCCGCGCACGATCATCGCCTCCGCCTCGGCCAGATGGCCGGGCAGGGTCTCGGGCGTCAGCGCCTCGGGCGTGAGGAGGCGCAGGCCGGGGGCCTCGCGCAGCATCTCCAGCCCGTCCCGGTGGATGGGGTCGGGCACCAGCACGGTGTGCAGGGAGAGATCGGCCATGGCGGTCACCCGTTGCCCCAGGGGCGGCGGCGGAAGAGGTCCTTCACGCCCTCCGCCTCGCGCAGGGCGGCGGCACGGTATTCGGCGCCGACGAGGGGGCGCATCGGCAGGTTCAGCTTCGCCGCCTCCTCGACGAAGGCCGGGTCGGCCAGGGTGGCGCGGAAGGCGGCCGCGAGCGGCGCGGCGATCTCCTCCGGCAGGCCGGGCGGCGCCACGAAGCCGCGCGCCGAGCCGCCGACGACATCGAAGCCCTGCTCCCGGAAGGTGGGCACCTCCGGCATGGCGGACCAGCGCTCCGGCGCGGCGGCGCCGAGGCAGCGTGTGCGCCCCTCCTGCAACAGGGAGATGCCCTCGCTGAGATTGTAGGAGGCGACGTCGAGCTGCCCGCCCAGCAGGTCGCGGATGACGGGGGCGGTGCCGTTGTAGGGCGCGTGCAGGGCGCGGACCTGCGCCGCCTCCTCGAAGGCGAGCAGCAGCTGGTGGTCGTCCGAGCCGATGCCGGCGGCGGAGCCGACCGAGACGGCCTCCCGCGCCTTGGCGGCGGCGGCCTTCAGGTCGCCCAGCCCGCGCAGCGGGGAATCGGCGCGCACCCAGAGGGCGCCGGGATCCTCCACCAGCTGCGCGACGTAGGTGAACTCCTCCATCTTCCAGCGCACCGGCCGTTCCAGCGGGATGGAGCTGAGGGAGAGGCTGGCGATGGCGCCCAGGGTGTGGCCATCGGGGCGCGCCGCGAAGATCGCCTCGTTGCCGGTCTGCCCGCCCGCGCCGACGCGGTTGGTGACGACGAAGCGCGCGCCGGGGAGATGGTTCGGCAGGTGCTTGGCCGCCAGCCGCGCCATGATGTCGATGCCGCCGGCCGGCGGGTAGGGGACGATGATCTCGATCGGCCGGGCGGAGGGCCAGGCGGCCTGGGCCAGGGCAGGGCGGGCCAGCAACGGCAGGGCCGGCACGGGAAGAAGGCAGGCCAGGAGGCCCCGGCGGGTGGGCATGGTGTCGTCCTCGGACTCGTTCCCCGGGGCGTTCTGCGGCCCCGGCCCCCGGGAGGGGGGCTGTTGCCGGCAGGCTAGACCATGGCGGCCGCCCTGGCCATGGCTGCCCCGCGTCCGCGTCTTCGCACTTGCGTCAAGGCCCCGGCGCGCGCATATGAGCGACGCCGGCCTCCATGGGGAAGTGCCGGCCGCGCCCTGGCTGCGTGAACGGACCGCCCGCCCTTCATCGGCGGCGGCCATGCCAGGGCCCCGGGACAAACCCCCCGGACCTTCTCCCTTCGGTACGACCCATCCACGCGGGGCGTCCTGACCCGCAACCGGTGCGGCCGTCATGGCGTGCGCCGAATCTTGGATATGTTGATGACCGATTTCACGTCCCTCGGCCTGGCCGAACCGCTGCTGCGCGCCCTGGCCCAGGAAGGCTACACCACCCCCACCCCGATCCAGGCGCAGGCCATCCCGCTGGTGCTCGAGGGCCGCGACCTGCTGGGCATCGCCCAGACCGGCACCGGCAAGACCGCCGCCTTCGCGCTGCCGATCCTGCACCACCTGGCCGACCGCAAGGCGCCGGCCCCGCGCGGCGGCTGCCGCGTGCTGATCCTGTCGCCGACGCGCGAACTGGCCTCGCAGATCCACGACAACATCCGCGCCTATGGCCGCTTCATGGGCCTGTCCTCCACGGTCATCTTCGGCGGCGTGGGCGCGCGGCCGCAGGTGCAGGCGCTCTCGCGCGGCGTGGACATCCTGGTGGCGACGCCGGGCCGCCTGCTCGACCACGTGCAGACCGGCGCCGCCCGCCTGCAGGGCGTCGAGGTGCTGGTGCTGGACGAGGCCGACCAGATGCTGGACCGCGGCTTCTGGCCCGCCATCCGCAAGCTCACCGGGCTGATGTCCAAGAACCGGCAGACGCTGTTCTTCAGCGCCACCATGCCGGAGGAGATCGCCAAGATCGCCAACGAGCTGCTGAAGGACCCGGCGCGCGTCTCCGTCACCCCCGTGGCCTCCACGGCGGAGCGGGTGGAGCAGCGGCTGATCCATATCGACGCCAGCCAGAAGCGCGTGCTGCTGGCCGAGATGCTGCGTGATTCCGCCATCGGCCGCGCGCTGGTCTTCGCCCGCACCAAGCACGGCGCCGACCGCGTGGCCAAGCACCTGGTGGCCGAGGGCATCAACGCCCACGCCATCCATGGCGACCGCAGCCAGGGCCAGCGCGAGCGGGCGCTGGCCGAGTTCCGCAACGGCCGCGCGCCGATCCTGGTGGCCACCGACATCGCCAGCCGCGGCATCGACGTCGATGGCGTGACGCATGTCTTCCAGTTCGACCTGCCGGACACGCCGGAAGCCTATGTGCACCGCATCGGCCGCACCGCGCGCGCCGGCGCCAGCGGCGAGGCGATCGCCTTCTGCGCGCCGGACGAGGTGGTGAAGCTGAAGGCGGTGGAGAAGCTGATCGCCATGAAGATCCCGGCCGAGGACCGCCGCAGCCCGGCGGCGCGCGCCGAGGCCGAGGCGGCGCAGCCCAAGAAGCAGCCGCCGCGCGGCCGTGGCCCGCGCCCGCAGGGTGCGAGCGGCCGGCCGCAGGGCGCCGCCCCGCGCGGTGGCCGCGGCATGCCGCCGGGTGCCGCCGGCGCCCGCAAGGACCGCAACTGGCGCGACAGCGACTTCCGCAACTCCTCGCGCTGAGGCGTTGACGACCGGGCCGGAGGCACCCCCTCCGGCCCTTTTTTTGTCGCGCGCCGTGTTGCCATGCGGGCGGGACGGGGCAAGGCTGGCGCGGTTCGCAACCGCCGGAGCCGAACCCATGCCGCAAGAGACCGACCCCCGCCTCGCCGCCATCGCCGCCGAGGCGACGCAATGGCGCCGCCACCTGCACGCCAACCCGGAGCTTTCCTTCGAGGAGCACCGGACCAGCGACTTCGTCGCGGCGAAGCTGGAGAGCTGGGGCATCGCGGTGACGCGCGGCATCGCGGGCACGGGGCTGGTCGGCACGCTGCGCGGCAGCCGCGGCCAGCAGGGCGCCAATGCCGGCCGCGCCATCGGCCTGCGCGCCGACATGGACGCGCTGCCGATGCAGGAGATGACCGAGGACCTGCCCTACAAATCCACCGTGCCGAACGTGATGCATGCCTGCGGCCATGACGGCCACACCGCCATGCTGCTCGGCGCCGCGCGCTACCTCTCCGAGACGCGGGATTTCGAGGGCACGGTGCACTTCATCTTCCAGCCGGCCGAGGAGAAGGGCGGCGGCGGCCGGGTGATGGTGGAGGAGGGGCTGTTCACCCGCTTCCCCTGCGACGCGGTGTACGGCATCCACAACGGCTCCAACGTGCCGAAGGGGCAGTTCGTCATCACCCGCGGCACCACCAACGCGGCGGCCGACACGGTGAAGCTGACGGTGCGCGGCCTGGGCGGCCATGCCGCGCGGCCGCACCAGGCGCTGGACCCGGTGCTGGTGGCCTCGCACATCGTGGTGGCGCTGCAGAGCGTGGTGAGCCGCCGGGTGGACCCGCTGGATTCCGCCGTGCTCTCGCTGTGCAGCATCCATGGCGGCAGCGCCTGCAACGTCATCCCCGAGGAGGTGGTGATCGAGGGCACGGTGCGGACGCTGCGCCCCGAGACGCGCGACGAGATGCAGCGCCTGCTGACCGAGGTTGCCACCGCCACCGCCCAGGCGCATGGCGCCCGCGTCGAGATCGACTATGAGCGCGGCTATCCGCCCGTGGTGAACAGCGACGCCCCCGTGGAGCGCGCGCAGCTGGCGGCGGCGAAGCTGGCGGGGGAGGGGATGCTGGTGCGCGAGGCGCCGCCGACCATGGGGGGCGAGGACTTCTCCTACATGGCGCGCACGGTGCCCGGCTGCTTCATCCGCCTGGGCCAGATGGACCCGGCCAGGCCGAACTTCTCGACGCACCACCCGCGCTACAACTTCAACGACGACATCCTGCCGACCGGCATCGCCTTCTGGTCGTCCCTGGTCGAACAGGAACTGACTCCCGCCTGACTGGCAGAAAGAAGATGGGGGCCTGGGGGAATTCCTTCCCCCAGCCTTTCCCTGTCCCTCAATCGGTCCCGATGACCTTCACATAGCTCCCCGGCGCATCCTCGATCGCGGGCAGCCCGCCTTCGCCCGGGGTTCGCGCCGGCACCTGCGCCTTGTCCAGCCCGCTCACCCAGCGGTGCCAGTCCGGCCACCAGGAGCCGGCGAACTCGGTGGCGGCGCCGAACCAGTCATCCGGCTCGGCTGGCAGGCTGTCGGCCACCCAGTGGCTGTACTTGCCGGATTCCGGCGGGTTGGCGACGCCGGCGATGTGCCCTGAGGCGGCCAGCACGAAGCGCACCGGCCCGCCATAGATCTGCGTCGCCTTGTAGGTGCTCTTCCAGGGCGCGATGTGGTCCTCGCGCGTGGAGAGGATGTAGGTGGGCAGCTTGACCTTGCGCAGGTCGAGCGGCACGCCGGCCAGGGTGATGCCGCCCGGCTTGGCTAGGTCGTTCTGCTGGTACATGCGGCGCAGGTAGAAGCTGTGCATCGCCGCCGGCATGCGGGTGCTGTCGTCGTTCCAGTAGAGCAGGTCGAAGGGGAAGGGTTCCTGCCCCATCAGGTAGTTCTGCACGACGAAGGACCAGATCAGGTCGTTGGCGCGCAGCATGTTGAAGGTGGTGGCCATCTCGCGGCCTTCGAGGTAGCCGCGCTTCTGCATCCGCTCCTCGAGCGACTGCAACTGCTCCTCGTCGATGAAGACGGAGAGTTCCCCCGCCTCGGCGAAATCCACCATGGTGGTGAAGAAGGTGGCGGACTTGATGCGGGTGTCCCGCTTCTCCGCCATGTGCGCCAGCGTCGAGGCCAGCAGCGTGCCGCCGAGGCAGTAGCCGATGGCGTTGACGGCCTTCTCGCCCGTGGCCTTCTCGATCGCGTCCAGCGCCGCGTAAGGGCCTTCGAGCATGTAATCCTCGAAGGATTTCTCCGCCAGCCGCTCGTCCGGATTGACCCAGGAGACGACGAACACCGTGTGCCCCTGGCTCACCGCCCAGCGAACGAAGCTGTTCTTCGGCCGCAGGTCGAGGATGTAGAACTTGTTGATCCAGGGCGGCAGGATCAGCAGCGGCCGCTTCAGCACCGTCTCGGTCGTCGGGCTGTACTGGATGAGCTGCATCAGCTCGTTCTGGTAAACGACCTTGCCGGGCGAGACGGCGATGTTCTCGCCGATCTTGAACTTGGTCTCGTCCGTCATGCGGATGCGCAGCTTGCCCTTGCCGCGCTCGAGGTCGGAGAGCAGGTTCTGCAGGCCGCGCAGCAGGTTCTCGCCGCCCGTCTCGGCGGTGCGGCGCAGCACCTCCGGGTTGGTCATCAGGAAGTTGGACGGGCTCATCGCGTCGACGAACTGGCGGGTGTAGAAATCCACCTTCTGCGCCGTCTTGGGGTCGAGGTCGTCGGCCGCGTGCGCCACGTTGGTGAAGTAGCGCGCCGAGAGCAGGTAGGACTGCTTGATGAAGTCGAACACCTCGTTGTCCCGCCACGCCTCGTCCTTGAAGCGGCGGTCCTTCGGGTCCTCGGCGATGACGGGGCTTACCTCGCCGCCCCACATGCGGCGCGCGGTGTTCTGCCACAGCGTCATGTAATCCTGCCAGAAGCCGAGCTGCGCCTGCATCAGCCGCGCCGGGTTGGTCATCAGCCGGGCGGTCATCTCCATGAAGGCGGTGCCGATATGCATCGGGTCCGGCCCGTCCGCGCCGCCGCCCGGCGCCTCGCCGGCCTGGCGCCGCAGGAAGTCGGCCACGATGCGCTGCCCGCGCTCCGCCACATCGGCCATGGTGCGGGAGACGAGGGCGGGGTCCGGCAGGCGGAATGCGCCCGGGTCCGGGGGGGTGTCGTCCTTGGCCATGCGTCCCTCCGCGCCTTTGGCGCCTGCTTCCTGCGATTTCGCGAGCCCGCCTTGTGGCACGCGGACCCTGAAGCCTTCGTTTCGCCACACGGGGAACCCGGGCTTGGCTGCACGGTTCCGCGCGGCCTTCCGCCGACCCCGCCTTTCGGGCTAATGCCCAGGGAATGGGCGAGAAGAGGCGGAGCATGGACCAGCGCAGCGACCGAGGCCGTCTGCAAGGTAGGGCTGGCGCGAGGGGGCATCAAGCGGCCTGCGGCATTGTGCTGCTCGCGCTCTCGCTCGCGGGTTGCGTGGGCTCCCCGACGGAAGGGCCGCGGGAATTCTGGAAGAACGCCTTCGGCCCGCCGCTGGAGGGCCGGCCCCTGCCGCCCGGAACGGAAGGGGCCTACCCCAACCTGGCTTCCGTGCCGCCCGCCCCGCCGCGCGGCGCCGCCTCCGAGCGCGAGGCGCTGCGCGACGCGCTGGCCGATGCGCGCAGCCAGTCCCGCCAGCCCGTGGTGCCGGGCCAGCCCGTGCCGCCGCCGCCAGCGG
>NZ_JBHSCH010000094.1:0-13770 GCF_042651065.1 Teichococcus aestuarii | reverse complement strand
CGGTGAGCGCGGCGGCGACGAGGCGCGCCCTGTAGCCGGGCAGCCCCGCCTCGGCCAGCGCGCCGGGCGGGTCCTGCGCCGCCTCGGCGGCCACCAGCGCGCCGATGCCGGGGCTGAGCTTCGACAGGGCTTCCTCCAGCGGCAGCGCCGTCTCCGGCATGGAGAGCAGCTCCCGCGCCGTGGCGGCCAGCAACTGGCGCAGCGCCAGCATCGCCGCGTGGCGCGCCTCGGCCGGGGCGGCGGCGGTGTCGGCCGCGTCCATGGCACCGGCCAGGCCCAGCAGGCGGTCGGCCAGGATGGTGGCGCGGGCGGCGGCGGCGGGCTCGCTGCCGGCGGCCAGCCGCGCCAGCCCGGCCGGGCCGAGCCGGTTGGCCACCTCATTGGCCAGGATGGTGGCCAGCAGCTCCCGCCGCAGCCGGTGCCGGGCGATGTAGGGGGCGTAGTCCCGCTGCAGCGCCGTGGGGAAGTAGCCCTCCAGCAGCGGCGCCAGCGCCGGGTCGTCCGGCAGGCCGCTGTGCTCGATCGCCTCGGCCAGCCACAGCTTGGCGAAGGGCAGCAGGGCGGAAAGCTCCGGCCGGGTCAGCGGCACCTGGGCGGCGATGCGGTCGGCCATGCCGGCGGCATCAGGCAGCCCGGCCACGGCACGGTCGAGCAGGCCGGTGGCCTCCAGCCGCGCCATCAGCGCTGCATGGGCGGGCAGCGCCTCCGCCCCCGCCTCGGCCTCCAGCGAGACGGCCAGCGATTGCTGCGCGTTGTCGCGCAGCACGAGCGCGGCCACCTCGTCGGTCATGGCGCGCAGCAGCGCGTCGCGCTGGCGCTCGGTCAGCGCGCCGCTGGCCCGGGCGTCGGCCAGCAGGATCTTGATGTTCACCTCGTGGTCGGAGGTGGAGACGCCGGCGGAGTTGTCCAGCGCGTCGGTGTTCATCCGTACGCCCTGGCCATCGGCGCCGAGCCGCGCCGCCTCGATGCGGCCCGCCTGCGTCACGCCGAGATTGGCGCCCTCGCCGATGATGCGCGCGCCCACCTCGCGCCCGTCGATGCGGATGGCGTCGTTGGCGCGGTCCCCCGCCTCGGCCTGGCTCTCGGTGGAGGCTTTGATGTAGGTGCCGATGCCGCCGAAGTAGAGCAGATCCACCTTCGCCCGCAGGATGGCCTTCATCACCGTCGCCGGGTCCGGCTTCTCCGCCTCGATGCCGAGCAGGGCGCGGGCCTGCTCCGAGAGCGGGATGAAGCGGGCATTGCGCGGATAGACGCCGCCGCCCTCGCTCACCAGCCGCACGTCGTAATCGGCCCAGGAGGAGCGGGGCAGGGCGAAGAGCCGCGCGCGCTCCTCATAGGCGCGCGCCGCGTCGGGCTCGGGGTCGATGAAGATGTGGCGGTGGTCGAAGGCCGCCAGCAGCCGGGTCTGGCGCGAGACCAGCAGCCCGTTGCCGAACACGTCGCCCGACATGTCGCCGACGCCCACCATGCTGAAGGGCTCGCGCTGGATGTCCCGGCCCAGCTCGGCGAAGTGGCGGGCGATCATCACCCAGGCGCCCTTGGCGGTGATGCCCATCGCCTTGTGGTCGTAGCCCTGGCTGCCGCCGGAGGCGAAGGCGTCGTCCAGCCAGAAGCCGTATTCCTGCGCCAGGCCGTTGGCGATATCGCTGAAGGTGGCCGTGCCCTTGTCGGCGGCGGCGACGATGTAGGGGTCGTCCCCGTCGCGGCGGACGACATCGGCCGGCGGCACCACCGTCTCGCCCTGGAGGTTGTCGGTGATGTCCAGCATGCCGCGGATCAGCGTGCGGTAGGCGGCGATGCCGGTGGCCATGAAGGCCTCGCGGTCCGCGGCCGGGGGCACATGGCCCTTCAGCACGAAGCCGCCCTTGGCGCCGGTCGGCACGATGACGACGTTCTTCAGCCGCTGCGCCTTCATCAGCCCGAGGATCTCGGTGCGGAAATCCTCGCGCCGGTCGCTCCAGCGGATGCCGCCGCGCGCAACCGGGCCGGCGCGCAGGTGGCAGCCCTCCATGTGCGCGGCATGGACGAAGATCTCGCGCCAGGGGCGGGGCAGCGGCATGTCGCCCGCCCGCGCGCTGTCGATCTTGAGCGAGAGGTAGGGCTTGCGCTGGAAGTAGTTGGTGCGCAGCACGGCATCCAGCGCGGTGCGCAGGCGGGCGAGGATGCGGTCCGTGTCCGGATCCTCCATGCCTTCCATCAGCGCCGCCCACTCGGCTTCCAGGGCGCGCCCGGCGGCCTCGCCGGTGGCGGCGCGGGCGGGGTCGAAGCGGGCGTTGAACAGGTCCACCAGCAGCCGCGCGGCGCGTGGCTCGGCGGCCAGCGCCGTCTCCACCGACCCTTGGGCGAAGGCGAAGCCCACCTGCTTCAGCCAGCGGAAAAGGGCGCGCAGCAGCCAGGCCTCGCGCCAGGCGAGGCCGGCCCGCGCCACCAGCCGGTTGAAGCCGTCCACCTCCACCCGGCCGGACTGGAGCGCCTCCAGCGCCTCCAGCAGGGCGGGGAAGCGCGCCTCCTCCAGGTCGGTGCCGGCCTCCAGGGTGAAGACGTGCAGCACCGCCCGCAGCGCCCCGTTGTCCCGCAGGTGGAAGGGCTGCTCCTCGATGGCGCGCAGGTCGAGGCTCTCGAACAGCGGCAGCGCATCGGCCAGCGGCAGCGGGCCGCCGGGGTGGATCAGCCGCAGCGTCAGCGCGCGCGGCCCGGCGCCGGGCAGGCGCTCGATGCGCGCGGCCGGGGGGCCGGCGGCCAGCGCCGCCTCGGCCTCGATCAGGTCGGCCACCGCCGTGGTGGCGGAGACGGTCTCAGCATAGGAATCGGGGAAGGCGTCGGCCCAGCGGGAGAGCGCCTCGGCGGCGCGCGCCTCGCCCAGCTCGGCGGTCAGCGCCTCGCCCAGCCGGTCGGTGAAGGAGCGGGCGGCCTGGGCGACCGCCGCCTCCAGCGCCGCATCCTCGACGCTGGAGACGTGCCCCGGCACGGTGCCGACGATGTAGTGCACCCGCGCCAGCGGCGTGTCGCCCAGCGCGATGTGGAAGGCGGAGAGGCGGCCGCCGAAGGCGCGCGCCAGCATGGCGCCCACCTTCTCGCGCAGCCGCGTGTCGAAGGTGTCGCGCGGCAGCCAGGCGATGGCGGAGACGAAGCGCTCGAACGGGTCGCGCCGCAGATAGAGGGCGGGGCGGGGGCGGATGAACAGGTCGAGCGCCCGCCGCGCCCCCTCCAGGATGGAGTCCTCGTCGGCCTGGAACAGCTCGTCGCGCGGCCAGGTGTCGAGGATGTTGCGCAGCGCGCGGCCGTCATGGCTCTCCGGGTTGACGCCGGCGCGGTCCAGGATGCGCTCCACCTTGGCCGAGAGCCAGGGGATGCTGCGCGGGTTGCGGTTGTAGGCGGAGGCGGCGAACAGGCCGAGGAACAGCCGCACGCCGACCACCGCGCCATCGGCGCCGAACACCCGCGTCGCCACCACGTCGGCGTGCTGCGGGCGGTGGACGCGGGCGCGCATGTTGGCCTTGGCGATGGCCAGCGGCGCGCCGTCGCGCAGCGAGGCGCGCACCGCGGCGGGAATGGCGCCGAGGTCGCGCAGCGCGTCGAACACCGGCAGGCCCTCGTCGCGCAGCAGGCCGAGATGGTCCTCGGCGCTGTCGCCCGCCCCCGCCGCGCCGAAGCGGATCAGCCGGTGGCCGAGGAAGACGAAATTGTCCTCCGCCATCCAGCGCAGGAAGGCCTGGCCGGCGGCGGCCTCGGCCGAATCCTCGCGGGCGATCTCGGCCTCGGCCGCGCGCAGGCGCTGCAGCACGGCGGGGAAGTCGGCCACGGCGAGGCGCGTCTCGGTGAGCGCCCGGCGCAGCGCCGCCTCGGTGGTCTCCCAGCCCTCGTCCGGCGCCTCGCCACCGCCGCCGAGCAGCCGCGCCGTGGCGGGGGCGATTTCGACATGCATCATGCTCTCGGCCGCGCCGCCCTCGGCGAAGCCTTCCAGCCTGCCGGCGGCGTCGCGCGCCACGCGCAGCACCGGGTGCAGCAGCCGGCGCGGGGTGCGGCCGGAGAGGGCCAGGGCCGCCAGCACGCTGTCCACCAGGAAGGGCATGTCCTCGGTGACGATCTCGGCCACCGCCACGGCGCCGCGGCCGGGGCCAGGGGGCAGCAGCCGCACCTTGGCCGTGCCCGGCTTCCGCTCGGCGGCGAAGGCGTAGAGGCTGGCGGTGGCGGCGGCGATGCGCTCCGGCGGCTCGGCCGCCAGCTCGGCGGTGGGCAGCGCCTCGGCCAGGCGGTGCAGCAGCGCCGCGGCGGCCGGCGGCAGGGCGGGCGCCTGCTGCCGCAGGGCCTCCTCCGCGGCGCGCAACAACTCCGCGCGGGCGCCGCTCTCGCGGCTCTGGCCATCCGGCATGCTGGGCTCCTTTTGAGTCGGATGCTTCAGAGGATCGGCCAGGGTCAGGCCCGGTTCAAGCCACCCGGTGCCGCAATGCGATGCAATTTGCATAAATTTTCGGCGGAGGTTGCGCGCGGCGATTGAACTCTCCCCCGTGACCGCCGGGCCGCTCCAGGGCTATCGTGGCGGCCATGATCCGCACGCTCGCCGACCTCCTCGCCCCCGTCACGCCGGAGCAGTTCTTCGCGGAGTATTACGACAAGCAGCCGCTGCACGTGCAGGGCGGCGCCGCGAAGTTCGCCCCCGTGCTCTCCTGGCGCCAGATCAACCGGCTGCTCGACCAGACGCATATCTGGTCCAGCCAGTCGCTGAAGCTGGTGATGGACGGAACCCCGGTGCCGCCGGAGCAGTACTGCACCCGCGCCACCAGCCGCGACAACGCCGCCGTGCAGCAGCCCAACGCGGCGCTGGTGCAGCAATGGGTGAAGCGCGGCGCCTCGCTGGTGATGAACGACGCCGACAGCCTGACCCCCGGCCTCACCGCCGTCTCCGAGGCGCTGGAAGGCGCCGGGCTCGGCAAGGCGCAGGCGAACGTCTACATCTCCTGGCAGAGCCACAAGGCCTTCCCCGCGCATTTCGACACGCATGACGTCTGGGCCGTGCAGGTGGAGGGCGAGAAGACCTGGAACATCTGGGAGGGCCGCGCCGAGTGGCCGATCCCGCACCCGGTGTTCCGCAGCCTGGGCCAGGCGCATCACGAGCAGGCCAAGGGCCGGCTGCGCGGGCAGGTGACGCTGAAGACCGGCGACCTGCTCTACCTGCCGCGCGGCTGGTACCACGACGCCCTGGCCGAGGCCCCCGCCTCGGTGCATGTGGCCTACGGGGTGCACGCGCCGCTCGGGATGGACCTGATGAACATCCTGGTGGAGCGCGTGCTCTACGAGACGCCTTTCCGCCAGCCCCTGCCGCGCCAGGATGGAACCGCTGCCGCGCGCTTCGCGTTGACCAGCCGTGCGGCGCAGCTCGGGCAGCGCCTCTCGGAGCTGACGCGGGATCCCAAGGTGATGGAAGTGCTGACGAAATTCGTGGCCGACTACCGCTATGCCCGCGGCGGCAACGACCTGCTGGCGGCGCGCGGCATCGCCGCCCCCGCCGCCCCGGAGGCGGCGGGCGGCAGGGAGGGCGCGGCCTTCCGCGTGGTCGCCCCCGGCGCCAAGGCGGTGCGGCGCGGCACGGAATGGGTGCTCAAGACCCCCAATGGCGCGCTGCCCCTGGCGCAGCCCGAGGCCGAGGCCGCCAACTGGCTGCTCGCCCGCCCCGACGGCACCGAGGCCGAGCTGCGCGGCGCCCACCCCGCCGTGGATGCCGCCGCGCTGCTGCGGCGCCTGGCCGAGGCCGGGCTGCTGGCGCCGACATGACCCTGCTCCTGCCCGCCGCCCTGGTGGCCCTGGCGCTCGCGCCCCTGCTGGCGGGCTCCGCCCTGGCGCAGCCCCGCGCCGCCTTCAACTGCGTCGGCGCCGAGAAGCTGGAGGACGACGTCTTCGAGGTGCCCTTCACCGCGCGCAGCGCCCGCCCGCCGGAGGCGGCGCGCACCCCCGTGGCCGCCGCCGCCGCCCTGGCCAAGGCGGCGCCGGAGCGCAACATCTGCGTGCTGGGCCATGCCATCCGCGAGGGCGGCCAGGCCACCAGCACCCAGCTCGCCGCCCGCCGGGCGCGGGAGGTGGCGGAGATGCTCTCGGTCGGCCACGGCGTCGAGCGGGACCGCATCCGCGCCGAGGCGCGCAACCCCGGCTTCAGCCAGCGCACCGCCAACCGCGAGGCGCGCAGCGTGACCATCGTGGTGCTGCCCGCCCGGCCCTGAGGCTTTCCCCCAGACCCGCCTCCCCAGACCCCCCGCCAGACCCGCCGCCATCCAGGAGAACGATGCCATGCCCCGCGAGATCGCCCGTGCCCAGGCGGCGGCGTGCCGTGTGGAGATGGGGAAGGGCTTCCGCCTGGCCGATTTCTCCACCCGCGGCGCGGTGGAGGACCTGCCGCGCGAGGCCGCCGAGAGGCTGCTGCGCGAGGGCACCAAGCGCCTCGCCGAGCTGCAGGACCGGCTGGCGGCGCAGGACCGGCACGCGCTGTTCGTCATCTTCCAGGCGATGGACGCGGCGGGGAAGGACGGCGCCATCAAGCACGTCTTCTCCGGCGTGAACCCGCAGGGCTGCACGGTGCACTCCTTCAAGGCGCCGGGGCCGGAGGAGCTGTCGCAGGATTTCCTGCGCCGCCACGTGGCGCGGCTGCCGGCGCGGGGGCAGATCGGCATCCACAACCGCTCCTGGTACGAGGAGGTGCTGATCGCCCGCGTCCATCCCGCGGTGCTGGCCCGGCAGGGCCTGCCCGAGGAGGTGGTGACGCCGCGCATCTGGGATGAGCGGCTGGAGGACATCGCCGCCTTCGAGCGCTACCTGGCCCGCCAGGGCGTCGTCGTGCTGAAGTTCTTCCTGCATCTCAGCCGGGAGGAGCAGCGCGAGCGCTTCCTCTCGCGCATCGACCGGCCGGAGAAGAACTGGAAGCTGGATGCGAGCGACGTCGCCGAGCGGCGGCACTGGGATGCCTACCAGCAGGCCTACGAGGCCGCCATCCGCGCCACAGCCGCGCCGCACGCCCCCTGGTACGTGGTGCCGGCCGACCGGAAGTGGCTGACCCGCCTGCTGGTGGTGGAGGCCGTGGTGGAGGCGCTGGAGGCGATCGACCCGCACTATCCCCGGCTCGACGCTGAGGGGCTGGCCCGCCTGCACGCCGCCCGCACCGCGCTGCGGAACGAGGCGGACTGAAAAAAAAGCGGGCGTCGCCAGAGGCGCGCCCGCAAACCGGCAAAGGAAGGAAGGCGCGGGGAATGGCTTCCCCGCGCCTTCCAGGCGGCTTCAGCGGCGCGCCGTCATCAGCCCCAGCACGAAGCCGATGGCGCCGGCCACCAGCAGCGCCGTCACCGGCTGCTGCTCCACCTGACGCACCACGCGCTCGCCGGCATGCTGGGCGTAGTCGCGGGCCTCGCCATAGACCTCCTGCACGCGGCCGGCGGCCTGGCGGCTCATGCCCTCGGCCTGGTGGCCCTCATCGCCGGTCAGGTTGCCGAAGCCTTCCTGCGCCTTGCCGGCCAGGTTCTGGGCGCTGCCCTCAAGGCGATCGGTGTTCATCGTGCTTGTTCTCCTTCTCAGGGGGTCGGTTCAGCGAAAGGAAGCCGCGCGGGCCACCACGGCGCGGGTGCCGGCGCGGGCACCCAGCAGCGAGACAATGGCACCCAGCAGAAGCGCGGCGAAGGCCCAGTACGCCGCGGTGGCAGCCGCGGTGGCGGCGGTGTCGGCGGCCTGGCGGGCCTGCTCCTCGGTGCGCTGCAGGGCCTGCTGCGCTTCCTGCTCGGTCTGCTGGATGCGCGTGCGGGCCTCGTCCTGGCTGATGCCGGCCTCGGCGGCCACCAGGGCGGCCAGGCGATCCTGCTCGGGCTGCGCGAGCTGGCCGTCGGTGACGCGGCGGCCCACCAGGCGGCCGATCTCGGCCTTGCGCTGGTCGCTGTTCATCGCGGCAGGGTCGGCATTGCTGGCGGTGAGGGCGTTCTGCGCGCGCTCGATCGCCGACTGCGTGACGGACTGGATGGTGCCGGTATCCGTGCGGTCGGCGGCCTCGTTGCCCACCATGGCGGTGACGTTGCCGGCACCCTGCGCCAGGCCGCCCAGCATGCTGGAGAGGCCGGTGGTGGCGGTGCTCACCGCGCCGCTGACGACGCTGCCCAGCAGGAAGGCGGAGACCAGCGTGCTGGTGGCCCACATGGCCAGGCCGTGCAGGCTGCCATCGGTGCCGTCGGCCGTGCCGGAAAGCCGCGCGGCCGCGTAGGCGCCGAGCCCCAGGCCGATCAGGTGCGAGACCAGCAGCCAGATGCCGCCGCCGATGCCGAGCGTCGAGGCGTCCGGCGTCGCGCGTTCCGCCGCGTCGACGAGATTGGCGCCGATGGCGGCGCCGAGGATGTTCAGCATGGCGCCCACTGCCAGCGCGATCACCGCGCCAGCCAGCACGGCACCCCAGGAGATGCGGGTGGGCAGACGCGGCGAGCCCTGCACGGCCGCGGTCGCATCAGGGCCGGCATAGGCGCCGGCAGCGGTTCTGGTATTCATGATCGTGGGTGTCCATGGCCGGTGCCGCCCCGCCATCACGCCGGCCGCCGGCCCTCAGGGCTCCAGCGGGATCCGGCGCAGACGGAAACCGGATGCCGCGGCCTGCAGCGTCCGGTCAGCCTGTTGTTCGCAGCCTGTCGCGGGCCCCTCGTCGGGAGCGGCCCGCCACAAGCGGGCCTTACGAGCGGAAGGTGTCCCGCACGGCGTCCTTGGCGTTGCCGACGGCGCCCTGCGCCTTGCCCTCGGTCTTGTCGGCCTTGCCCTCGGCCTGGGTCGAGTGGTCGCCAGTGACCTTGCCGACAGCTTCCTTCACGGCGCCCTTGGCCTGCTTGGCGGCGCCTTCGATGCGGTTCTTGTCCATGGCTTTCCTGCCTTTCTTCTCTTCGGAAGGGCCAGATGGCGCTTCCGGCCGTGTGTGTGACGGCTCACGGGAAGAACGGCCCAGCCCAGCATTGGGTTGCGTGGGGCTGCCGCAGGCCGGAGCGGGGCAGCAATGCGGAGAGCGGGGCAGGCCCGGCGGCAGGCAGCCGGGAAAGAAGGAAACAGGCGAAGAAAAGGGTGAGCGGAGGCGGGCGCCAGGGATGAAGGGGGAGGGGGCGGGCCCCTCCCGCCCGCTTCAGCTCCGCTCGTAGAGCAGGCGGGCGCGCAGCGTGCCGGGGATCTGCCGCAGCGCGGCCAGCACGCCCTCAGGGTCGGCCACCTGGTCGGCGTCCACCACCACGTAGCCGATCTCGGGGTCGGTCTGCAGGTACTGGGCGCTGATGTTCAGGCTGAAGCGGCTGAACACCTCGTTCAGCGCCGCCAGCATGCCGGGCACATTGCGGTGCACATGCATGTAGCGGGTGCCGCTCGGGCGGGCGGGCAGCGTCACCTCGGGGAAGTTCACCGCGCCGAGCGTCGCGCCCGAGTCGGAGTAGTCGGACAGCTTGCGCGCCGTCTCCTCGCCGATGCGCTCCTGCGCCTCCTCCGTGCTGCCACCGATATGCGGGGTGAGGATGACGTTCGGCAGGCCCTGGAGCGGCGAGACGAAGCGCTCGCCATTGCGCTTCGGCTCCTCGGGGAAGACGTCGGCGGCGGCGCCGAGCAGGTGGCCCTCGCGCAGCGCCACGGCCACGGCGTCGAGATCCACCACGCGGCCGCGGGCGTTGTTGATGAGGATGGCGCCCGGCCGCATCGCCGCCAGCTCCGCCGCGCCGATCAGCCCGGTGGTCTCCGCGGTCTCGGGCACGTGCAGGCTGACCACGTCGGCGGCGGCCAGCAGGTCGCGCAGGCTGGCGGCGGCCACCGCGTTGCCGTGGCCCAGCTTCGGGACGGTGTCGTAGTAGATGACGCGCATGCCGAAGGCCTCGGCCAGCACCGAGAGCTGGCTGCCGATGTTGCCGTAGCCGACGATGCCGAGCGTCTTGCCGCGCACCTCGCGCGAATGGGTGGCGGACTTGTCCCAGCCGCCGTCATGCGCCGAGCGGGAGCGGTCCGGGATGCGGCGCAGCAGCATGACGATCTCGCCCATCACCAGCTCGGCCACCGAGCGGGTGTTGCTGAAGGGCGCGTTGAACACCGGGATGCCGAGGCGCTTGGCGGTGGCCAGGTCCACCTGGTTGGTGCCGATGCAGAAGCATCCCACCGCGATCAGCCGGTCCGCCGCCTCCAGCACCTCGGCGGTGAGCTGGGTGCGGGAGCGGATGCCCAGCAGGTGCACCCCCTGCAGCGCCGCCTTCAGCGCCTCCCCCTCCAGCGCCTTCGACTCGCGCTGGATGTTGGTGTAGCCGGCGGCCCCGAGCAGCGCGATAGCGCTGTCCGCCACGCCTTCCAGCAGCAGGATGCGGATTCGGTCCTTGGGGAGGGAGATGCGTTGGTTCGGCATGGCAGGCTCAATGCCTGCGCGGCTTCCGTTCGTGAAGTGCGAAACCGGCAGGCGTGTCACGCGTTCCGCACGAGGCCGCTGCCTGCGAAGTCGGCACACGCTGCCGCGAGCCTGGGCATGGCCGCGCCCCATGCATGGCCCCATGCGGCGAGCGAGGGGCAAAGCCTTTGTTTTTTCTTGCCCCGGAAGGCCGCCAGGACCATCTCCGCGGGCTCATGCCTCGCCCTTTCCAGAAGAAGCGGGGACTAGCATCCGGAGATTCCCACCATGGCTGTTGAGACGATGGAAATGCCGCTGGCCGTGCGCCGCCGCGCCACGATGGACGCGCTGGCGGAGCTGGCCGAGGGCGGCCTGGCCGAGCGCATGCGGCTGGACGCCGCCGCGCGCGTGCTGCGCACCGCCCGCCGCGCCGTGGACATGACCGGCCGGGTGATGGCGCTGCCGCCCGTCATGCAGGGCTGGGACCCTGCCGCCACCACCGCGCGCGAGCATGTCGAGACGCTGACGCCGCGCCAGATCGACGCGCTGCTGGCTGAGGGATCGCGCTGGGCGGCCGCCCTGCTGCGCGCCGAGCCGGAGCTGCGCCGCGCCGCCTGAGGCGGGGAAGGGCGGGGGCGCCGTTCCCCGGGTCCTCTCCCGCCGTGCCGCCTTCAGCCCCGGTGCGGACCGATGTCCCAGGGGGCGCGCTGCGCCTCGTGCCGGGCCTGGCCGGGAGTCAGGCCGATGTCGCGCAGCATGCGCGGCTCCATCCCCGCCAGATCCTGCCGGGTGCGGATGACGCGCAGGATCAGGCGCAGCGCCTCCAGCCAGCCGCGCGGATGCGTGGCGCGCGGCGCGGAACGCAGGACCGGGGAAGAATGGAAGCCGGAGCCGAGCTGGGCGGACATGGTTCGGGGCCTTTCATGCACCGAGAGGTTCATCACCCCGGCACGATGCATGCGCATCCGTAATAAGGAAAACGAATTGTTTTGACGCAAGGCATCAGCGGCGCTGATATGGCACCATGCTTGCCCTGCCGCCCGGACTGGACCCCGACCTGCTCCGCTCCTTCGTGCTGATCGCCGAGGGGGACAGCGTCACCCGCGCCGCCCAGCGCGTCGGGCGGACGCAATCGGCGGTCTCGATGCAGATGCGCCGCCTGGAGGAGATGCTGGGCCAGCCCCTGCTGGTGCGCGGCCCGCGCGGCTTCTCGCTGACGCCGCACGGCGCCTGGCTTCTGGAGCGCGCGCGCCCCTGGCTGACCATGCATGACGAGATGCTGGCCAATTTCCGCGCCACCGACATCGCCGGCGCGGTGCGGCTGGGCACCCCGGACGATTATGTGCTGCTCTGGCTGCCGGACATCCTGGCCCGATTCGCGGAAAGCCACCCGGCGGCCGAGCTGGAGGTGATCTGCGCCCCCTCCACGGAATTGCTGGAGCGGATGGATCGGGGCGAGCTGGACCTCACCCTCTATTCGGCCGGCAATGAGCGCGGCCAGGCCGGGGTGCCGCTGTGGCGCGGGCCGCTGCACTGGGTGGGCTCGGCCGCCCATGCGGTGCACCGGCAGACGCCGCTGCGGCTCTCGCTGGCCCCGCCCTCCTGCGTCTGGCGCCGGGCGGCCACGGCGGCGCTGGACGCGGCCGGGCTGCCCTGGCGCGTCACCTATCTCTCCAGCGCGCAGATGGGCACGCATGCGGTGGTGCTGGCAGGGCTCGCCATCACGGTGGGGCTGGCCGGGCCGCTGCCGCCCGGCCTGCGCGTGCTGGGCCCGGAGGAGGGATTGCCGCCGCTGCCCGAGTTCGAGATCGCCCTGGCCCAGCGTTCCGAGAGCCCCGGCACCCGGGCGCTGGCCCGGCACATCATCGACAGCTTCAGGCACGAACCCGGGGGGCTACCAAACCATGCTTGATGGAACGGCCCGCGGAATGCTCTCATCCCCGTAAGGAAGGAAGGGGAAGGCCGCCGCCGCCCAGGGACCGCGATGTTCCGGATGCGGAGGCCCGCCCCTTTCGCGGCCTTGCCTTCACCGCCCCCGGGAGAGTGGGCGGGGAGGCCATGCGGAGAGAGGACGTTCAACAATGCTGATTCAACGCCGTGGCCTGATGGTGGCCGCGACGGCCGGTGGCTTGGCCGCCGGAGGGCTGGCCAGCCCCACCGTGTCGCGCGCCCAGACATCCTGGCCCGACCGGCCGATCCGGCTGATCGTGCCCTGGCCGCCGGGTGGCAGCACCGACACGGTGGGCCGCATCTTCCAGCCGAAGCTGCAGGAGATCCTGGGCAAGCCGGTGGTGATCGAGAACCGCGGCGGCGCCTCGGGGGCGATCGGCGCGGGCGAGGCGGCGCGGGCCGAGCCGGACGGCTACACCTGGGTGCTGGTGTACGACACCCAGGCCACCAATGAGAGCGTGATGCGCCTCCCCTTCAAGACGATGGAGGCCTTCACCCCGGTCAGCCTGGTGGGCACCGGGCCGCTGGCGCTGGTGGCGCACCAGACTACCCCCTACCGCAGCTACAAGGACATCGTGGAGGCGGCCAAGAAGGCGCCCGAGACGCTGAACTTCGCCACCAGCGGCGTCGGCGGCCTGGCCCATGTGGCGACGACCCTGCTGCAGCAGCAGGGCGGCTACAAGCTGGTGCATGTGCCCTATCGCGGCGGTGGCCCCGCCACGCAGGACGCGGTGGCGGGCCATGTGCCGCTGTTCATGTCGAATGTCGTGGTGATCAAGCAGCATATCCGCGCCGGGACGCTGCGGCCGGTGGGCGTGACCACCCGGGGCGAGAGCCGCCACGTGGAAGGGGTGAAGAGCTTCGCCCAACAGGGGGCGGGGGATTTCGAGGCGCCGACCTGGTGGGCGCTGCTCGGCCGTGCCGGCACGCCGCAGCCCATCGTGGACAAGATGTACGACGCGCTGGCGAAGGCCCTGGCCGACCCGGTGGTCCGCCAGAAGATCGAGGAGCAGGGCGCGGATGTTACGGCCAGCACGCCGGATGCCTGCGCCCGTTTCCTTCAGAGCGAGATCGCCAAGTGGGGCAAGGTGATCCGCGACAACAACATCCAGGCGGACAGCTGAGCCTGTACCCGCCCCGCCGGCCGGCGGGGCGGGTTCTTCATGCCGGATGCGGAAAAGTGAAAAAGGGGTTTGACGACCCCCGCAGGCCCCCTTATAAGCCCGACCACGCCGCCGGTTGGCGCTGCTGAACGGCGAACGGAAGACGATTGGCTAAAGGTTGCGGTTGACAGAAGGCTCCAAGCCTTCTATATCGTTCCCCATACACCAAATCGGTGGACGTTGCGGGGTTCCTTCGGGATCTCGGCGATAGTTGATTGAAAATTGCATCGGGTTTTCTGGAAGTATTAAGAAGCTTGGTTTGGTTTGACCTTTTTGGGTTGGGCTGAGTGGGTTTCATGCTTTTGG
>NZ_JBHSCH010000093.1:0-14190 GCF_042651065.1 Teichococcus aestuarii | reverse complement strand
GGCGACACCGCCCACCGACGTCAGCAGCTCCGACCCCTCGAAGTCGCCGCGCAGCGTCACGGCATCCGCGACCTGCCCGGCATCGATGCGCCGCTGGATTGCCGTGAAGATGTGGCCGTGTGCGGTGTGCGCGAAATGCTCGGACCGCAGGAACTCCTGCACCCGCTCATAGATGCGGTTGTTCGCCAGCAGCGCGCCGAGCACCGCCTGCTCCGCCGCAGTGTTGTGCGGCGGCACGCGCAGGCTGGGCGCCACGGCGTCCGGCGGCGGGAAGTGGAGGATGTTATGGGTGGCCATGCGGCTTCTCCGGGTGGACGGCCGGCTCGGCGCGAGCGCGCTGTTGCGCGTGCAGCTCGGCGGCGGCCCTGTCTGTCATCAGCCGCAGCGCGGCCTCGGGATCTGTCGTGTGGCTGCTGACCAGCGCGGCGCAGCGCGCCAGCGCGCTCAGGGATTCGCCCAGCGTCGCGCCCTGCAGGCGCGCCGTCACTGCGGCGTAGAGGCGCGGGGACACTGACGGGAGAGCAGCGGGCATATCAGGCGCCCCGCCGGCGGCGGATGGCGAGATAGGCGCACTGGCCGTCGGGCAGGCGCTGCGTCGTCAGCAGCACCAGGCCATCGCTAGCCGCCTTGTCGGCCGCCGCCGCCTGCGCCAGCGCCAGGCGCATCTCGACACCTCGCTTTTGGAGGGGGAGGCCGCGCGCCTCCGCCAGATGGCCGGTGAAATAGGTGTACCGGTCACCCGGCCTGGCCGTGGCGAGCCAATCCGCAAAGCGCGGAGCGGGCGGAGGAGGTGGCGCTGTGCGGCGCCTGACCATGTCGAGACCCGCCGGCAGCACCCGCACCACGCGCTGCTGGTGCTGCCGCGCCGTCTCGAATGCGATCAGGCCGGCGTTCTGCGCCCGGGTCAGCAGGTTGGTGGCCTGGTTGTAGGAGGCGAGACCAACACGCTCCGCAATGACGGCATTGCTGGGGCACGGCCCAGGAGAGGCGCCCAGGTCCGCTGCCAGCCAGCGGAGCAACGTCTCCAGGCGCTCTCCCGGCGCGGCCTGCGGGGCGCTCACGACCGGCCCGCCTCGCGGCGCCGCCGCACGGCTCGCTCTACCGCTTCGGCCAGCGATGGCCAGGCGATGGCCAGCCGGATCAATCCGAGGCGCAGCTCCGGCATGACGCCGTCAGCCCATCCCCAGCCGAGCCCGTACCAGCCGAATCCCACGACGAATTCACAGCGCACAGTTGTTCCCTCCGGCCGCGAACAAGCGCGAGGATCTCCGCCTCGATCGCGGGGTCTGCGGCCATCAAATCGATTGCGTGGGAGAGCTGCGGGGCATTGGTGCCCGCGAGCCAATTTTTAACGGCGCGAGGATCAGCGCCGACGGACGCGGCCAGGCGCTTGGCGCCGGCACGCAGCACACCGTAGCGGGCGGACAGCACACGGCCGATCCGCTCCGCGACCAAATCCGAGGAGGTGGCGGTCACTGACATTTTTCGGTCCACTTCGGGCCGAGAAATGCTCGGCCGCTTCTGCGATTGTCCTGCTCAGCAGAGAGTGGGGTTCGCAGATAATGGATGTCCGGCGAGCCAGCGGCATCGGCCTGGGGGGGCAACCCCGGGCCGATCGCGTTTTCAACCATCGCATTCAGGTATGCGTCCGGCCAACGATATGGCCTGTGCTGCTCACCGACGCGCATCAGGCTGCCTCAGAGTCCGGACGTGGATTCGCAGCGGGACGCCACTGCACATCTTGCAGCGTGATGTGGCCCAGCCCCGCTGCCCTGCAGGCATCCAAAATCGGCACCCAGTACCGGGCAGGAATGCCATGACGGGGCCAATTCGAAACAGCGCTGCGGCGCGCCCCCACCAAGGCCGAAACCTTGGTAGAGCCGCCCAGCGCCTTGACGATTTCCGAAGCGTCCATGCCGGATGCATGCCAGAAATTCTGGCACGAAACAAGGATGATGGAAGGTTGAACGCCAGTTTTACTGGCAAGCCTTCGGCCACCTTTGCTGGCTATGTAGTAGGCATGTCGCAGCACATGCCTGACCAGATCGCAGCCCGTTTACGAGCCATTCGAGCAGAGCTCGGGATGGACCAGAGCGCCTTTGCCAAATGGCTGGGCGTGAACCGCACACGGTATGTGAACTGGGAGAATGCCGAGAATAAGCCCGGCGAAGAGGCCATGGTGGTCCTCTGTGACAAGACCGGCGTGACCCTTGATTACATTTACCGAGGGCGCTTAGACGCTGTTCCTACGGCGCTGGCCATCCGTCTGACAGCACGCGAACAGGGCCTTGATCCAGATGCGGCCGGCTTTGAGCCTGGCTCTGTGACTCAGGCGCTTGCACGGGCAATACGACCGGCTTAGGCCACACGAAACCACGTTTACCCCGGCACATCTCGCGATTCTTCCTCAGCGAACAAACCGTAAACAACGTTTGCACCCTAACCTTTCGTTCCGGGTGACCGTCAAGCGCAATCTGCTCGACTGCCAGAAAATCTGACTTTTCTGTTGAGATGTGCCAGATATTCTGGCAGTTGAATCCGGCGCCGGATCCTGGCGCTGGAGGCACCCATGCACATCCCCCCTGCCGCGAACTCGCAGCGGCCTGACCCCCGCAAAGTGCAGCCGCAGGTGGATGGGTCCCACCTGCACGACGACCCCCGCCCCACGGAGCTGGTGCTCCATGACGAGCGCGGCCGGCCCTTCCTCCGCATTTTCCCGACCGGCAAAGTCCATTGCACCGACCCGCGCGGCGCGATCCGCCGCATTGCCGGGCTGGCGCTCAATCCGCTGCTGCGCACCGCGCTGACCGCGGCGCTGCGCCTGCAGGCCGAGCGGGATGAGGGCGCGCCACAGATCGTGCCGCCCTCGACTGACGAGCTGCTGGACGATCCGCGCCTGCGGGCGGCGCGGCAGCGGGGCGCCGAGATCGTCGTCACGATGTCCGCCGGCCGCCCCGCTCGCTGGGGCGTCTTTCTCGCTGGTGGCCTAGCGCCGATCGCCGAGGCCGACACCGCCGCCGAGGCGCGCAGCCTCGCCCTGCAGGCCGCCCCCGCCCACCCCAACACCGTCCTGCGCGTGATGCGGATCGAAGAGACGATCCACATCCGCGTGGACGAGCCGATCTATGAGGACGAGCTGTGATGATCACCGCTGGCCTGGCGCGCTCAGCGCGCGCCCTGCTGATCGCTGTCAACCGCTCCGGCGCGGTGCCCACCAAGCTGCGCGACGGCATTGCCGGCACCGCCAGTGAGCTGCTGGCCATGCCCGGCCGCGACGCGCAGGCGCTGCGCGATTGCGGCGCCCGCATCGGCGCGGCGCTGCTGTCGCTGGAGGCGGACGATCTGCCCGTCACCTACGCCAGCGCCCGCTGCGGCCGCATCCTGCAGGCCGCCATCGAGGCGGAGCGGCAGGAGTCCGCCCTCGGCCTTGCCATCCCGCCGGTGCCGCCCGAGGCGCGGGTGGTGATCCAATGACCCGCCCTGATGCGGATGCCGCGCTGCGCGATCTGGAGCAGGGCATCCTCGTTGCGCTGGTCGGAATTGTCGCGGTGCTGACGCTGCTGCTGTGCGCGGTCGGGAGCATGCCGCTGTGAGCGGCGTCGCCGCCAGCTGGACGCCGGAGCGGCGCGCCAGGCAGAGCGTCGCGATGCGCGCCTTTTGGGAGCGCCGCAGATCCGACCTCGCCGCACGGGCGACCGAGATGGAGGTCCCGCAGGCAGACATCACGCCCGCTGCTGCCCCCGAGCCTCAGAGCAAGGCGGTGTCCGAGCGCACCGCCTGGACCGAGGCGCGCGCGCTGCTGCTGGCGCGCATGTCGGTCGTGGAGGTCGCACGTGAGCTGCAGCTTCCCACGGGCCGCGTGTCCGCGCTCGCGGAGGAACTCGGCGTAGCGAAGAGCAAGTTGTCAAAGGGAGCACTGCGGCATGGGTAAGATCCTGAGTGATGTCCGCCAGCACGATGTGGAAGACACCGTGCCCGGCGGCATCGCCGTGGAGCGTCTTCGCTCCATCATCGAACGGGTCGAGAAGCTGGACGAACAGCGCAAGGAACTCGGCGAGGACATTTCGCAGATTTTCCAGGAAGCGAAGAGCGCCGGTTTCGACGTGAAGGCGGTCAAGGCGGTCATCCGCATCCGCAAGCAGAAGCCTTCCGAGGTGGAGCAGCTCGAGAACCTGGTGGACCTGTACCGCCGCGCCCTCGGGATGTAGCCGTGCGGACAGTGCTCATCATCGCCCTGAGCCTTCTGCTGCCGCTTGTGGCTGCGGCGGTGCTGGCTTGGTGGTTCACCGAGATGGAGGCGCGTGACCAGGCGCGCATGAGGCTGGACGATTACCAGATCTCGCGCTCTGCGCACGGCACCCTCAGTGGCAGCGCGCGCCATGGGCAATGACGCGCGCGCCGTCTCGGAGCAGGTCTTTGACCTGCCAGAGAACGAGCTGACGGTAGGCACCACGGCTTGGCCCGATCGTCCCCTGGTGCTGCAGCTGCGTGACCAGGTCACCGGCCACTATCGCTATCAGCGCCTGTCCGTGCTGGACGCCCTGGATGTGGCCGCGGCCATCCAGCAGGTCGTCAGCTGGACGCCGCCGTGCTGCGCCTGGTGCGGCCACACCGCCGCGGAGGCGGATGCGTTCTTCGCGGCGCCGAACGGCGCGGTGCGGATATGCCTGCCCTGCGCCTCCGATGCAGCGCGGCAGATGCAGCAGGCTCTGGAGGAGGATGCCGCATGAACGAGCAACCGAGCGATGCCCGCCAGCGAGAGGCTGAACGCCTCGTGCTGGTGATGGCCCCGTCCTTCCAGGGCGGGCACAGCAAGACGGGTGACGAGGTGGCTGCCTTTCTGGGCATCCCCTTCCCTATCGTGATGCCTGCTTTGGAAAAGGCGGCCAGGATGCGCGGGTTCGATCCCGCCAAGCTTTGGCCCTGGTACGAGAAGATGAAGCGGGAGAGAGCCAGTGTCCGCAATGAATGACCCAGTGAACCGAGATACATCATGCTGAGCGAGAATCGTGCTGGACGCTTTTTTCGGGACATGGCTGTTCCGAGTGTCGAAGAATTTCGCAGTATGCAGTATGACAGACGCCTTGCCTGTTTGGCTGCCATCATGGTCGTGCATGTAGCTGATCATATTGTATCGGCAGATGCTGAAATCCCGCCTAACAGGATCATGAATGTGCAGCAGAAGCTTTCATGCCAGTTTTCTAAAAGCTGCACAGCATTCTCCATATGCCGGGATATCAGCAATAGTTCAAAGCACGGTCGGGGCAAGAAAGTTCGGAATCACCTTCAAGATTATTGGGACGTCAAGCAAGATAGACCCGGTTTCTTTGAGGCTGCTATGGGCCAGGGGAGTTTCGCTAACCAGATTAAGCTGATTGTCGACACACCGACTGGCCCACAGTTTGTCATCGACATTCTTGATGAAGCACTGGTGATGCTGAAGGCCGAACTTGCACTCAGGACATGCAAGATGCCTCGTCATGATCCAGAAATTTAGAGTCGAAGTCACTGGCATGTTCAGCGCCTATCGGAGAACGGCCAGCATCACCCTCTCACCGCCAGCCGCGTGGTGCTGACCGTCGCGCATCTGAACCACCAGCCGGAGGACTGCCGGCCGGAGAACCTGCTGGCAGGGTGTCAGAGGTGCCACAACCTCTACGACGCGCCCATGCGGCGGCAGGGCATTGCCGATCGGCGACGAGCAACAATGGCGGGCGGCGACTTGCTTGCCAGTATCGCGGCGATACCCCGGCGCCTCTGACCAGTCGCCTCAGGCTCCCGGAGGCGAAAGCGGCCCGCAAGGGCGCAGGGAGACAGAGCGGATTGCTCCAACAAGCCCGCCCGGGCGGTGAAAGCCCGCCAGCCCCCTCCTTCCCCAAAAAAGCAAACCTACGGTTTACCTATAGGAAACCGTCAGCCAACAGATGACGTGGGTTTGCTGTTGGCCTACAGGTGCCCAAATGTTGACCACTTGCTTCCTAGTCCATAGGGTTGCCCAAAGGTAAACCTATGGTGGGCCGTTGGCCGACCGTTTGCAGAGAGTAAGCAGGCATGCCGACTATCGTGTTCGCGACGCCAAAAGGGGGAGCCGGAAAGTCCACCTCGGCTCTCCTGCTGGCGGCAGAGCTGGCCCGGAGAGGGGCGGCGGTTACCTTGATTGATGCCGACCCCAACCGTCCCCTTGTGCGGTGGGGCGGCCGCCCTGGCTGTCCCGAAAACGTCTCGGTGGTGGGGGATGTGACAGAGCGGACCATCATCAACACGATCGAGACGGCCGCTCAGCGGACCCCCTTCGTCATTGTCGACCTCGAGGGCACGGCCTCGCGCATGCAGGTCTATGCCATCAGCCGAGCTGACCTGGTGGTGGTGCCCACCCAAGGCTCTGTGCTGGACGCGGTGGAGGCTGTGGCCGCAGTGCGAGAGGTGCAGCAGCAGGAGGTGGCTTTCCGCATCAAGATCCCGGTTGCGATCCTCTTCACCCGCACGAGCGCGGCCCTACAGCCTCGTACCCTCTCCAGCATTGCGTCCGAGTTCGAAGGGCAGGGCATCAGGGTGATGTCGGTTCGCCTGCACGATCGCGACGCCTTCCGTGCGCTCTTTTCCTTCGGCGGCACGCTTGCATCGCTGGACCCCAAGCAGGTCCGGAACATCCCGGCCGCCCAGGAAAATGCCTCTGCCTTTGCCGGCGAGGTGGTGGCCATCCTCAAGCAGCAGGCAGCGGCAGCATGACCTCGACCCGCATGAGCATCTTTGAAAGCCAGAAGCCCTCCGACAGCGAGCTGGACGTGAGCGCCTTCCGCCCGAAAGCGCCTGCACCTGCGGCGCCAGCCGCGGAGCAGCTTGATCAGCTCAGCCAGGGGTCGAAATTCAGAAGCCGGGAAGCGGTGGCCGAAGCCCCGGTGCCCGCAACCCCCGCAGCATCACGCCGGGCGCCTCGTACACACCGGACCGGCCGCAATCAGACGATCAGCGTCAAGACGACCGCAGCAGCGGCAGATCTGTTTTACCAGCTGGCCGACCAGTCCGGGCTAAAGGTGGCCGAGACCTTTGAGCGTGCGCTCGCGGCGCTGCAGCGAGAGCTGGAGAGGGAAGGGCGGTAGACTCAGGTTGCGCCTTAGTTACCAGCCGCATACCTTGCACACCTCATTCGCGGAGCTAACAGACACGCCAACCCCTTGAAACGAAAAAAGCCCCCACGGCGCCAACCGGGGAGCTTTTCCGACAGTCCAGCCAAGGGCAGGGACCGCGCACTACTGTTCTGACGCGCATCCTGCCCCGCCGAGCCCGCCGAATCAAGCGCCAACTTGATAACGCTCTAGCTCGGCCTGCTGTCGGCTACCGACACAGGAACGAGGATGCCCATCCACCACCGCCGGCCCGCGCGCGCCGGTTGCCAACCCGTGGCCGCCTGGCAGCGCCAGCGCCTCGGCCACGCCGACCGTCTACGCATTATGGAGGCCGCCCGCCGACGGGAGCGGGAGACCTATCGCCGCGGCTCCGGCCGGCATGGTGGCGAGCTGCGAGAGACAGCCCTGCGCGTGCTCTGGACGCTGCTCTACCGGGGGCTGGGGAGGGCAGGGGCGTGTGACCCGGCCCTCCAGCAGATCGCCAACGCGGCTCACCTAGCGCGCTCGACGGTGCAGGAGGCGGTCACGCGGCTGGAGGAGGCGGGCATCCTGCTGCGGATCCCGCGCGGCACCGTGGCCGGCGGCCGGTGGGTCCAAGTGACCAACGCCTACCTGTTCCGGGCGCCTGGCGAGTGGAACCGGCCAAGCGATACCGGCAGCCGGTCAGCCTCAGATTCCTATGAAAAACCAGAAGAAGAGCAGGGGGAGGGGAGGGTGCTCTGGCAAGGCTGCGAGCCGCCGCCAATCGAGCCAACTCGGCTGGAGGAGATGCGCGCGCGGTGGGGGCTATAGGCACCTAGTACGAAACAAGTACAAAATCCCCTTGTTCCTTTTCCGTTCGCCTCATAGGTTCGGCACGGGCGTGTTGGCGCGCGCCTCGCCTGACCATGGAGAATCCCCGCTATGGCCCCCCGACCCGCGAAGCGACCCCCCACGCCAACACGCCCGAACCCCCTCCAGCGCGTAGCCGACCTGGCAGGACGCGCCGTGTCGCCCGATCGCATGCGCCGCGAGGTAGAAGCGATGGTGGCTGGCCTGCTCAGCTGGGCGGGGGAGGAGGGGCGCATTGAGGTGCGAGAGCGCCTGGAGGAACTGGCCAGCCAACTCGCCGAAGGTGTCGAGGCAGCGCAGGAGGCGACGGCCGATCTCGACAGCAGCGACCGCATTGGCCTGCGCCAAGCGGAGGCGGCCGTGGCAGTTCTGCGCGCGGCGCACGACGCGTTCAAAGCGGCGCAGGCCGCCATCCAATGACGCCCGCGGAGTTCCGGCAGTGCCTGGCCGATCTCCATTGGAGACCGGCCGAGGCAGCCCGCATTCTCGACGTAGAACAGATCACAGTCAGGCGCTGGTCCTGCGGTCTTAGCCCTGTGCCGCCGACGGTGGCCGCTTGGCTGCGCCCGCTGGCGGTCGGCATGCGTGCGCTGATGGCACAGAACCCAGCCCCGCCGGTGCGCCGCGGAGCGCAGCGTCCGCTGACAGAAGCCGACCCGTGATCGAGCTCGAGGGCGCAGACCGCGACGACGTGCTGGAGAGCATCCGCTACGCGCTTCGCTACAGCCTGGAAGGGCGGCCGCTGAGGAAGACCTTAGCCTGCCCGGCGCCAGACCAGGCCGCAGACCGCGTGCTCGAGCAGATGGAGCGGTCCGGATGCAGACTGGTCAGGCTGCCGCCGGCCAGGGCGCACTCGGCGGGGTGATTGCGGCGGGAGCTGGGCCACGGAGCGAAGAGCCACTGTTATGCATTGGAGCAATGAGGCTTTTAGTACGAGGTACACCAAGCTGCCGCCGCGCCACACCGCTACATAAGCTATGATCATAAAGTTAAAGGCTTTTTAAGGCCTGAGACTGTCTACAAAACTTGCTACTTAAGAGGTGAGTGCCGGCCAGAGCACTTCGCCATCGGTAGCGAGGCACTTGACGCCCCAGACTTGCAGAGGATGATGTTCATCTTCAAGATCGCATTCACACCGATGAGGTACTGGCGGTCCAAATTGCTCGGCTAGAGCAAGTCCGGCTTCAGTACGACGGTTTGCCCGAGCGCTTTTCCCTTCCACTGTTATAGTAAGGGCAACATCAACGTGAGCATAGACACCATCTTCAGGAAGATGCTTAATATCAATCAGATAACCGTCACCCGACTTAGGTAATGACCCAAAACAAGAGCTACGAAAACCGCAATAGTATTTGCGTTTTTTTCCAGGAGGCGGGTTGTTTTTTCTCTCATTTTTCTTAACTGCGATGCCGCAGCCTATATGATGAACGTCACTGTCTTCAGGCGCTAGCCTGCGAAGCACAGCAGATTCGTGCGATGCACCATCTTCCTTAGCAGGCCCAAACCTCCATAGGAAGCTATCAACATGAACATCGTTCTCAAATGCGTTATCGTAAACAATACAACGCGAAATTACATCTTCTTCTTGAATTTCAACAATCATGGATTGCTCGCATTTGTAAGCAGAAAATGATTTATCGAAATTGAATCGGCTCGTTGTACTGTTTTTTTATTGCGGCGCACTACATAGCCCATCTCTCCTTCGGTAACAGTGAGTGCATAGGCCGTATCGGCTAAAACCCAAAGCATTACGACAGCATCGCCACCGTGCCAGCTAATGCGAGGTGGCGCATACTGGTGCTTTCTAAGAGCATTGATAACAACCAAAGCTGATTGAACAGCGCCCTCTTCTACTTCTCGCTCACTTTCTTCTGCATTCGACAAATCAACTAATTGATTTGTAGCTTTTTCATAATATTCTGCAAAAGAAGAGCTTAAATTTTCTGATGAGTTAGCTGTTGGTTCCAAGATTTGCCTAGACGTTGTCTCTGCGGGCTGCCGAAGCCTCACATAGCAAATAGGTAAACCGCTGTTAGAACCATTATAGGTATTCTTGACCATAGAGTGGTGGATTCGGACATCATCAAAATAAGTTTTTAGATCAAAATTCTTTATTGGATCGGGAACATAAATTGCTTCCGGATAGCCAGCAGAAGAATCAGTCGTCATAGAATTTACAGGGTCAGATTTTATTATCGCCCTGAAAATTCTATTCACCGAACTGCTGTTGTTGAATGGATCGCTCATGCCAGCAATCTCGCTGCTCCGTCGGCGCAAATCTGCAGTCCTTCTGAGACAAGCTCATCCAGTATAGCTTCAAGCTTGTCCTCAGGTGGATGTGTCTCAGGCGCAGTGTTCACATCTACTTTGCAGCCTACAAAAGGTATCATTGGCAGCGGCGCGCCAAATGGCATCCCGGGTCCACCAATAAATGCCAGTTGCCCATTAGCCCAGGCACAAAGCCTATTCATCTGCGTTGCTGGAGATGATACAAAATGTTTACGCACATTAAACTGCATAGAAACATCAGTCACAGTTTCAGGAAATGGGAAGACAGAAAGCATCTTTCTGAGCTCCTTTCCTTCTGTCCCCGGACTTACAGACTTTGATAATTCAAAAACCATCGCTAGACGCGCAATTTTTGTGCCTTGATTTAATTTCTTCATCATTCCGCATAAAGTGAAAGCAGCATCTGAAATATCAACTATACGAGGAACAGGTCCGCCTGGTTGAGGCTGTATTGATGACTGGCAAATGATGTCGATGCGACCAACTTGCGAGTTGACCGTCCAGGTGTAATTGCCCCGCTGTCCTGAAGCGCTGGAAATTAGCGTCGGTGTATTAGCTTTTGCGCGTTGGTAGCCGTCTGGAGCGTCTCCAGGGAATAGGCGCTCCCATATCTTCGGCGCGTCGGCCTGCTCGTTGCCCGGCAGCACGAAAATCACGCCCTGGATGTTCTCAGCCTGTAGGTCCGTACTTATTTCCACGTCCAACGCTTCCATCATAGAAATTTCGACGCACAATCGCTGCTCGCAGAACTTCTGCCAATAGCAGATTGCCTTCCAGCTGCGACCAGCCTCACCTGCATGCAGCCTATATGATAAGGTGCGACGATTTCATTAGGGGCAGCCGAGGCAAGCCTTTGACGTCTTCTACCAAGGCAGAAGCTCGAGTAACCAAATCCCATCAAGATAGGGGTAGACCCGGGCGGCCGCCATCACAGGCAGGACAACGTCTCAGCCAGACATCTGAACCGTTAGCACCATACCGGTAGCTGCATCGTTGACAGTACAACTCATAGACCATCTGATTATGGTCATTGCCAGGAAGATCGGTCTTGCGGATCACTGTCTGACCATTGCGATTGGTCGTCCCGGGTTGTGTAGTGTTGCGATTGATTTGTGCCATTTTCTTCCTGCGCAAAGTCAGCCGAACTTCTTGGCGAGCTTCTCCCAAAGATTCAGCGTCGCCTGCGAGGGCGCGCGCGCTTCGACACCGCCATCCTCGTCCACTGCGATCCTGCCGGAGGCGCGCTCCTGGACGGAATGGACGATGATGCCCACCACGGTGCCATCCTCATTCATCTCGAGGATCAGGCCGGGCGCAATCGTATCTCGCCGGCGCACGAACCGGCGCGGTGCAAAGCGCACCTCGCAGACATCCTCATCAGGGTCGTAGCTTGTCGTGATCATGCCACCAGACCTAAACCCCAGATTGATGATGATGGATTGGATGCCGCCTTGTTGCGAGTGATTCTGCTGCTGGCCTGCCTCTGGGCACCGGCCGCCTGGTCAACGGAGCTGCAGGGGCGGGTGGTGGGCATCCACGACGGCGATACCCTGACTCTCCTGGCATCGGGCAACCAGCAGGTCCGCATCCGCCTGGGCAGCATCGATGCGCCCGAGAGCCGGCAGCCCTATGGCATACGGGCCCAGCAGGAGTTGTCCAGCCTGGCCGGACGGAAGGAAGCGCGGGTGGTGGTCGAGGACATCGACCGCTACGGCCGAACGGTTGGCCGGCTCTGGGTCGGCGCGGTGGACGTGAATGCGGAGCTGGTCCGCCGCGGCGCTTCCTGGGTGTACCAGCAGTACAACCGTGACCCTGCGCTTCTGGCTCTGGAAGCCGAGGCAAAGGCTGCAAAGAAGGGCCTCTGGGCACTGCCGCCTTCCGAGCGAATAGCCCCCTGGGCCTGGCGCGGTGGAGACCGGCGGAGCTCGGCCCAGGAGCGATCCTCGGCGGGCGCCCTGCACAGCCGTGCGCCTGAGCTGAGCTGCGGGGCCAAGCGCTACTGCGGCCAGATGCGCGACTGCGCCGAAGCGCGCTTCTATTTCAGCCAATGCAACGTCAGTCGGCTCGACGGTGATGGTGACGGCATGCCCTGTGAGCGGCTCTGCCGCTGAGCCAAGGGCCGGCTTTTGGGTGAAAGCTGCCTTGCACAGTCCTGCAAACGATAAGCCCAGATTATCGGGCTAAAGCCGGCCTTCCGGTGCACCTGGAATTCTCACCATTTGTATGGTGTGTCTTCTGATTGGCACGATGGTATTAACTGTTCCGAAGGGTACTATCCTCCGAAGGGCAGCAAGTGTTTGACATCGAGAAATGGGCAACGTCTTACGAAAAGACGATTTCTCTAGTTAGTGCGGTGAGCACTACTGCAGCGGTAGTCGTTGCTTTGTGGGCAGCATGGCTGGCGAAGGCCGCGCACAAACCAAAATTGAGGGCTCGGCTTGTTAAAATGGCTGTCGCAACTAGAGAAAGCGGACCAGTCGGGGAATACATCTCAGTTGTAGTAAATAACGTTGGCTTGGTTCCAATTAATCTTAATCAATTCTGCTTCAGGCTAAGGGCTAGTTTATACAAAAAAACAAGCGTTATATCTGTTCCGGTTCATGCTGTGGGCGATAAAGTTATCCACACGGTTGTCTTCCCCGTCACCGTTAATCCTAATACAAGTTTTACTCTCTTCATTCTGGAAGAAAAGCAATTCGAATACGTTGCACGAAGATTCCTAAACCATAATTGGTGCAATCGCTTGATCTTAGCAGAGCTTACTGGAGCCTATCTTTGGACTGATGGCGAATTTATGTTTCCTGTAAAAATTAGTAAAGACATACGGAAACAATTCCGCCGATTGGCTCGCAACAAAACGGAATTATCAAAGGAATAGAATGCATAATTTTTAAAACAGATTTACTGAAAGGGCCTCGCCAATTCAGGCGGTATTTTAGTTACCGGCCCAAAAGGGTCCTTCTATTGCCCACCCCATACCCCTGCGGCAGCCGCTTCCCGTCCAGCCAGCAATCAACGATGTGCGCCAGGATGGCCGAATTGCCGGCGTGCATGCCGTGGAACGGGTGCTCTGGCCAGTCGAGCAGGTTCGCGACGCCCCAGCAGCGGAGACGGGCGCCGCGGTACTCCACGACCGTCCAGCCCCGCTCCGGCTCCTCCGGCCTTTGGATGATCTTGGCGCCTTCGGGGATGACGGTGGGCATGGCCATGCCCGGCTTGTTACTCCCCGGCGCTCAGCGCCACCAGCCCAGCCCGGATCCGCGCCTGCAAGGTGCCATTGGCCTGGGTCAGCGCCACCACCTCCTGCCTCGCGTCGGCCAGCTGCTCACGCGTCGTCTCCAGCTCGCGCCGCAGGGCCTCCAGGTCGGCGCCACCCTCCCCCAGCTCCGGCTCCGGCGCCGGCTCATCCACCAGCAGCCCGGCCGCCTCCAGCAGCGGCTCCGCCTGATCCTGCCAGGCCATGGCCAGGAGCTGCGCGGCGGCATCGTAACTGGACACGTCCGCGCGGTAGATCGCCAGCAGGGCAGAAAGGGGCGCTTGCCCGTCCGGCGCGTCGCCTGCCACCAGGCCGAGCTTCACCCGCGCAGCCCAGGCGATGTGCTCCAGCGCGGCCAGTGGCGTGGCCGGATTGCGGCGGCGCTCAGCCCAGGCGCCCTCGTGGATGGCCTGCAGGAGCGCCTGCACCGGGTCGGCCGGCTGCGGAGGCTGCTGCGCCTCGGGCTGCTGGGGGGTGGGGACAGGGGCGGGATTGGAGGGCTGCGGGTGATCCCCCGTGCCGCTCTTGGCCGGCAGGTAAGTCAGCCCGAACAGCTCCACGAACGCCTTGCGGCTGTCATCGCCGGCCGGGTTGTCACTCAGCCGCCCGTTCGTATCCTTCTCGCTGTCCCAGTAGCCGGCCGCACAGTATTCCCGGTCGATGAAGTGCTGCCGCATGCGCTGGAGA
>NZ_JBHSCH010000092.1:0-23107 GCF_042651065.1 Teichococcus aestuarii | reverse complement strand
CGCGCCACCGTGCACGCGGCCGACGCCACCGATGCCGAGGCGCTGGAGGGCGTGGACGCCGCCATCCGCGCCGAGGGGCCGCCGCTGGCGGGGGTGGTGCACGCCGCCGCCGCCTTCGACGACGCCGCCGCCATCGCGCTCGACGCCCGCCGCTTCGCCGCCGTGCTGGCGCCGAAGCTCGCCATCGCCGAGAATCTCGACCGGCTGACACGGCGGGACCCGGTCTCGCTGTTCCTGCTGTTCTCCTCCGCCACCACGGCGATGGGCAATCCGGGCCAGGCCAACTACGTCGCCGCCAACATGGCACTGGAGGCGCTGGCGCGGCGCCGCCATGCCGAGGGGCTGCCGGCGCTGGCGGTGGCCTGGGGCCCGATCGCCGATGCCGGCATCCTCGCCGGCAACGCCGCCACCGCCGGGACCCTGGCCCGCCGCCTGGGCGTGGCGCCGATGGCGGCGGCCGAGGCGCTCTCCGCCCTGCCGGCGCTGCTGGAGAGCGGCGCGCCGGTGCTGGGGCTGGCGCATGTCGCCTGGCGGGAGGCGCGCATGGCGCTGCCGATCCTGGAGGAGCCGCTCTTCTCCGAGGTGCGCGGCCGCGCCGAGACCAGCCTGGAGGCGGCCGGGCTGCAGGCCCATCTGCTCGCCCTGCCGCCGGAGGAGGCGCGCGCCCTGCTGCGCCAGGTGGTGCAGGAGGAGGTGGCGCGCATCCTGCGCCTGCCGCCCGAGGCGGTGCCGCTCGACGCGCCCGTGGCCGGCCTCGGGCTCGACAGCCTGGGCGGCCTCGAGCTGCGCGGCGCGCTGGAGCGGCGGCTGGGAATGCAGGTGCCGCTGGCCTCGGTGAGCGAGGATCTGACCATCGACCTGCTGACCCGCAAGCTGGCCGAGGGCCTGGCCGGCGGCCGCGCCGAGGAGGCGATCGCCGAGCTGGTGGAGCAGTTCGAGCCCAGCGCCGGCCCGGCCGGGCACCCGGCCGAAGCGACTTCGTGATGGCCCGGGGCGGGTGCGGACCCGCCCCGGACCGGCTATCCTCCCCGCACGCCGCCCCGCCGGCACGGGCCGGGGGCAGCGCCCACGAACGGCCCGGACCATGGCCCATGGACACGCAGCACGCATGACCCTCCCTCCGATCCATCCCGCCCGCGGGGCGGGCGCATGAGCGGCGGGCTCAGCGCCACGGCGCGGATGGCGCTGCTGGCGCGGCTCTCCAAGCGGCGCAGCGGCGAGGCGCCGGCGCCCGACGCGGGCAGCGCGCGCGACTTCACCACCCTGCCCGGCATGCGCGATTTCGGCCTGCTGAAGACCGCGCTGCAATCGCTCGACATGCCGAGCCCGCTGTTCCAGGCGCATGACGGGCTGGCCGGCGCGCACAGCCGCATCCAGGGGCGCGCGGTCGTCAACTTCACCAGCTACAACTACCTCGGCCTGAACGGCGACCCGCGCGTGCTGGCGGCGGCCAAGGCGGCGGTGGACCGCTACGGCGTCTCGCCCTCCGGCTCGCGCATCCTCTCGGGGGAGCGGGACCTGCACCGCGAGCTGGAGCGCGCGCTGGCGGCGCTGCACGGCACCGAGGCGGCGCTCACCTTCGTCTCCGGCCACGCCACCAACGTCACCACCATCGGCCACCTCATGAGCCCGCGCGACATCGTGGTGCACGACGCGGCCATCCACAATTCCTGCACCGAGGGCGTCCGCCTCTCCGGCGCCCGGCGCATCCCCTTCGCGCACAACGATCTGGGCGCGGCGGAGCGGGAGCTGGCGGCGGCCCGGCGCGGCGCGGGCAAGGCGGCCCGCGCCCTGCTGCTGGTGGAGGGCCACTACAGCATGGATGGCGACAGCCCCGACCTCGCCCGCTGCATCGAGATCGCCCGCCGCCACGATGCCTGGCTGATGGTGGACGAGGCGCATTCCCTCGGCGTGCTGGGCGCCACCGGCCAGGGCATCGCCGAGGCGCAGGGCGTCGATCCCGCCGGCGTCGACATCTGGATGGGCACGCTCTCCAAGACGCTCTCCGCCTGCGGCGGCTACATCGCCGCGCGGGCCGACCTGATCGACTGGATGCGCCACACCGCGCCGGGCTTCGTCTATTCCGTGGCGCTGCCGCCGGCGCTGGCCGCCGCCGCGCTGGAATCGCTGCGCATCCTGCGCGCCGAGCCGGAGCGGGTGGCACGGCTGCAGGCCAATGGCCTCGGCCTGCGGGAGCGGCTGCGCGCGCGCGGCTTCGACACCGGCACCAGCCAGGGCGGCGCCGTGCTGCCGGTCATCCTCGGCTCCTCGGTGCGCACGGCGAAGGTGGCGGCGGCGCTGCTGGAGCGCGGCGTGGCGGTGCAGACCGTCACCTTCCCCGCCGTGCCGGAGCAATCCGCGCGGCTGCGCTTCTTCATCTCCTCCGAGCACAGCGCGGCGGATCTCGACCAGGCGGCCGAGGCGCTGAGCCAGGCCGTCTCCGGCATCGGCCGCGTCGAGAGCCTGCCCGGCCTCGGCGCGTGAGGCGCCCCGGCCGGCAGGAGATCGGGCAGGAGGCCGGATGGGGGCTCGGGCGGGCGGCATGCGCATCGCCCTGCTGACCCTGGAGAGCGCGCTCAGCGCCGCGGCGGTGCTGCGGCTGGCGGAGCAGCAGGCGGAGCGGATCGTGCTGATCGGCCGCTCCCTGCCCTACCGCGCCGCCGCCGGCGGCATGCCCGGGCAGATGCGCGCCCATTGGCGCCGCTCCGGCCCCCGCCTGCTGCCCTATCTGCTGGTCAATTACGGCCTGCCGCAGGCGCTGGGCGGGCTGCGCCGGGCCCTGGGCCGTGGCGCGCTGAGCGGCTTCGCGCGGCGGCGGGGCATCCCGCTCCTGGCGGTGGAGGACGTCAACGGCCCCGCCATGGCCGCCGCGCTGCGCGCGGCCCGGCCGGACCTGATCCTGTCCTTCCACTTCGACCAGATCCTGCGCGCCGAAATCCTGGCCCTGGCGCCGCTGGGGGGCATCAACGTGCATCCCTCGCTGCTGCCGCGCCACCGCGGCCCGGTGCCCACCCTCTGGGCGATGCGGGAGACGCCGCCCGCCTTCGGCGTGACGGTGCACCGCATGGTGCCGCGCATCGATGCCGGCGCCATCCTGGCGCAGCAGGCGGTGTCGCTGCCGCCGGGCGTCACCGCCAGCACCGCGGCCCGGCTGCTGCACGAGGCCGGCGCTGCGCTGCTCGGGCCGCTGCTGGCGGCGCTGGAGGCCGCCGCCGCGCCGCCGGCGGGCCGGCCGCAGGACCTGTCACAGCCTGGCGCGCCCTATTGCCCATTTCCATCGGCCGGGGCATTGCGGGAGATGGCGTGGCAGGGCCAGCGGACCGTCGGCTGGGAGGACCTGCATGCGGCCCTGGCCGCGCCTGTCGGGTAGCGCGCGCCATGCCCATGGCGGCCCTGCCCTTCATTCCGCGCGGCGGGCCGGAAGCCCCGCCCCTCCGACCGCCGCAGACGAGAACCCGCCGCCGCCGATGAGCAGCCCCGCCGATCCGGCTTCACGATGCTTCCTCTTCCTGCAGGGACCGATCACGCCGTTCTTCGACGAGGTTGGCGCCGGGCTGCGGGCGCTGGGACATGCCGTGCACCGGATCAACCTGAACCTCGGCGACAGGCTGTTCTGGCGCGGCCCCGGCGCGGTGGATTTCCGCGGCCGGGCCGAGGAATGGCCGGCCTTCGTCGAGGCCTTCCTCGACCGCCACGGCGTCACCGACCTGGTGCTGCTGGGCGAGCAGCGGAGCTATCACAAGGCCGCCATCGCCGCCGCGCATGCGCGCGGCATCCGCGTCGCCACCACCGATTTCGGCTACATCCGCCCCGACTGGATCGTGCTGGAGCGGGACGGCATGAACGCGGCCAGCCTGTTCACCCGCGACCCGGAGACCATCCTGCGCACCGGCGCCAGCCTGCCGCCGCCCGACCTGATCGTGCGCAACAAGGACAGCTTCGCCCGCCAGGCACGGTGGGACATGCTCTACCACCTGAGCAGCGCCCTGCCCTGGCCCTTCCCCCACTACCGCACGCACCTGCTGCAGCACCCGGCGCTGTACTACATGGGCGTCGGGCTGCGGCTGCTGCAGCGCGGGCGGGACAACCGCCGGGCGGACGCCATCCTGCAGCGCCTCTCCGGCACCGGCCCGCTCTTCCTGATGGCGATGCAGATGGAGAGCGACTTCTCCATCCGCGCCTATTCCCGCTACCCCGACCTGGACACGGCGCTGCGCGAGGTGGCGGAGAGCTTCGCCGCCCATGCGCCCGCCGACGCGCATCTGCTGGTGAAGGTGCATCCGCTCGACCCGGGGCTGAAGAACTGGAAGCGGCGCACCCGCCGCATCGCCGAGGCGGCGGGGGTCTCGGCGCGGATGCACTATCTGGGCGGCGGCAATCTGGGTGCCATCGTCGAGCAGGTGCAGGGCACCGTCACCGTCAACAGCACGGTGGGGCTGCGCTCCATCATCGACCACACCCCGACCTTCGCGCTGGGCGAGGCGCTCTACCGCATTCCCGGCCTCGTCTTCTCCGGCCCGCTGGACCGCTTCTGGACCGAGGCGACCCCGCCCGACCCGGCGCTGCGCGAGGGCTTCCTGCGCTGCATCGCGCATCAGCTGCACATACGCGGCGTCTACTACAACCGGCCGGGGCTGGATGTGGCGGTGCGCGCGGCGGTGCACCGGCTGCATCACGGCCAGCTCAACATCGCCGTGCCCGAGCTGATGTACCCGGCCGAGGCCGGCTTCCCCGGCACCGCCGCACCCCGCTGAAGCCGCCCCGGCCGGCGCTGGCGCCGCGCGGAAGGCCAAGCCGCAGCCGGAAACCGCCCCGCCCGCGATGCGTTGCGCGGTCTGGAGAGGTGTGCCGCAACGGCGGCACACGACAGGGTGGGCGGGAAGCCCGCAGGGGGCCAATGGAACAACGCACCGTGATGACGGGCCGCGCCATGCGCGCCGTGCCGCTGGCAGGGCTGCTGACCGGGTGCGGCGGCGTGCAGTCGGCGCTCGACCCCGCCGGCTTCGAGGCGGAGCAGGTGGCGCGGCTGTTCTGGGCCATGCTGATCGCCAGTGGCGTCATCTGGGTGCTGGTGCTGGGCCTCGCCTCCTATGCCGCCCGACGGCGCGGGCAGCCCTGGAGCCAGCAGGGCGCCAGCCGCCTCATCGTCTGGGCGGGGGCGGTGGTGCCGACGCTGCTGCTGGCGGTGCTGCTGTTCTACGGCCTGCGGCTGATGCCGGAGCTCCGCGCCCCCGGCGGCCCGCTGCGGGTGCATGTGGAGGGCGAGCAGTTCTGGTGGCGGGTGCGCTACCATCCGCCCGGCGGCGCCCCGGTGGAGAGCGCCAACGCGCTGGTGCTACCGGTGGGCCAGCGCGTCGAGTTCAGCCTCTCGACGCGCGACGTCATCCACTCCTTCTGGGTGCCGGCGCTGGGCGGCAAGATGGACATGATCCCCGGCCGCACCAACCGCCTGGTGCTGGAGCCGACG
Source organism: Teichococcus aestuarii (assembly GCF_042651065.1). Lineage (NCBI taxonomy): Bacteria > Pseudomonadati > Pseudomonadota > Alphaproteobacteria > Acetobacterales > Roseomonadaceae > Roseomonas > Teichococcus aestuarii. The sequence continues at coordinate 17,640 of NZ_JBHSCH010000092.1, read as the reverse complement.
CGCACGGGCGAGTTCCGCGGCGCCTGCGCCGAGCTCTGCGGCGCCTCCCACGCGCTGATGGCCTTCACCGTGCGGGTGGTGGAGCCGGCCGAGTTCGAGGCCTGGCTGGCGCGCGAGGCGGCGCTGGCCGCCGCCGTGGAGCCGGCGGCGCAGGCGGGCGAGGCCGCCTTCCTGGCGAATGGCTGCGGCGCCTGCCACAGCGTGCGCGGCACGGCGGCGCGCGGCGCCATCGGGCCGGACCTGACGCACCTGGCCAGCCGCCCCACCATCGGCGCCGGCATCCTGGAGAACAGCGCGGAGAACCGCGCCGCCTTCATCGCCCGCGTCGACCAGATCAAGCCCTCCGCCCGCATGCCCGCCTACGGCACGCTGCCGGAGACCGAGATCGCCGCGATCGCGGCCTGGCTGGGAACGCTGCGATGAGCGAGGCGACGATGCCGGACAGCGAGGACGCCGCCCGCCGGAAGGCCCAGGAGGCACGGCTCGAGAAGACCTGGGAGACGCCCTCCGGCTGGCGCTACTGGTCGGCGGTGAACAACACCGAGGTGGGGCTGTGGTACACCGCCACCTCCTTCCTGTTCTTCCTGTTCGCCGGCGCGCTGGCGCTGCTGGTGCGGGCGCAGCTCGCCGTGCCGGACAACGACCTCATCTCCGCCAGCCTCTACAACCAGGCCTTCACGCTGCACGGCACGGCGATGATGTTCCTGTTCGCGGTGCCGATCTTCGAGGCGGTGGCGATCCTGCTGCTGCCCACCATGCTGGCGGCGCGGGACCTGCCCTTCCCGCGCCTCTCCGCCTATGGCTACTGGTGCTTCCTGATCGGCGGCGTCTTCGTCATGGGCTCGATCTTCTTCAACGCGGCGCCCGATGCCGGCTGGTTCATGTACCCGCCGCTGACCACGGACCCGAAGCTCACTGGCATCGGCGCCGACATCTGGCTGCTCGGCCTCTCCTTCATCGAGGTGGCCTCGATCGCCGCCGCGGTGGAGCTGATCGTGGGCGTGCTGAAGTGCCGCCCGCCGGGCATGCGCATCAACACCATGCCGCTCTACTGCTGGTACGTGCTGATCGTCGGCGGCATGATCCTGTTCGCCTTCCCGCCGCTGATCGCCGGCGACATCCTGTTCGAGCTGGAGCGGCTGGCCGGCTGGCCGTTCTTCGACGCCAGCCGCGGCGGCGACCCGGTGCTGTGGCAGCACCTGTTCTGGATCTTCGGCCACCCGGAGGTCTACATCGTCTTCCTGCCCTCGATCGCGCTGCTGGCGATGATCGTGCCGACCTTCGCGCGGCGCCCGATCATCGGCTATTCCTGGATCGTGCTGGCCGCCGTGGGCACCGGCTTCCTCAGCTTCGGGCTGTGGGTGCACCACATGTTCACCACCGGCCTGCCCGCCATCTCGCTCGGCTTCTTCTCGGCGGCCTCCGAGGCGGTGGCGATCCCGACGGGCGTGCAGATCTTCGTCTTCGTCGCCACCATGCTGGCGGGGAAGATGACCCGCTCCACGCCGATGCTGTTCGCCGCCGGGGCGCTCGCCATCTTCGTCTTCGGCGGGCTGACGGGGGTGATGGTGGCCATCGCCCCCTTCGACTGGCAGGCGCATGACAGCTACTTCGTCGTGGCGCACCTGCACTACGTGCTGATCGGCGGCATGGTGCTGCCGCTCTTCGCCGGCGCCTACTACTACTACCCGCTGATCATGGCGCGGAAGCTGTCGGACCGCATCGGCCGCCTCGTGTTTTGGCTGATGTTCCTGGGCTTCAACATCGCCTTCCTGCCGATGCACTTCACCGGGCTGCGCGGCATGCCGCGCCGCGTGTTCACCTATCCGGGCGGCATCGGCTGGGACTGGCTGAACCTGATCTCCTCGGCCGGCGCGGTGCTGTTCGCGGCCGGCGTGCTGCTGTTCACCTGGGACGCCATCTGGGGCATCCGCCGCCGCGCGGATTCGCCGCGCAACCCCTGGGGCGCCGGCACGCTGGAATGGCTGAACCCCATCCCCGGCGCCGATTACGGCGTGCGCAGCGTTCCCGCCATCGCCTCCCGCTACCCGCTCTGGGACGACCCGGAGCTGCCCCGCCGCGTGGACGAGGGCCGCGAATACCTCCCCGATGCCGAGGAAGGAAAGCGCGAGACCCTCGTCACCTCCGTGCTCGACGCGCGGCCGATCCAGTGCCTGCGCGTGCCGGGCAACAGCTTCATGCCGATGATCGCGGCGGTGCTGACCGGCGCGGTGTTCATCCTCACCACCTTCCACCTCTACTGGACCGGGCTGGCGGTGGGCGTCGCCGCCATCCTCTCCATCCTGGCCTGGCTGTGGCGCGGCACGGCGATGGTGCCGGAGAAGCACGAGAAGGATATCGGCCGCGGCGTGAGGCTGCCGCTCTACGCCTCCGGCATCCGGTCGGTCGGCTGGTGGGCGATGTTCATCACCATGACCGGCGACATGACGGCCTTCGCCAGCCTGGTGTTCAGCTACTTCTACTTCTGGACCATCCACCCCGTCTTCCCGCCGCTGGATGCCGCCGGGCTGCCGATGGGCCCCGGGCTGCTCTGGCCGGGCGTGGCGCTGCTCGCTGCCCTCGGCGCCTGGGGCGCCATGCTCTGGGCGCGGGCGCGCAACACGGCGGGCCAGGCGGGCGGGCTGCGCCTCGGGCTGCTGGCGGCGGTGCTGCTGGCCCTGGCCAGCGGCGGCGCCATGCTGATGGGCCCCTGGGCGAACGGGCTGGAGCCCACCACCCACGCCTACCCCGCCGCCGTCTGGGTGCTGCTGGGCTGGGCGGCGCTGCATCTCGCGGTCGGCGTCATTATGACGCTCTACGCCCTGGCCCGCAGCCTCGCCGGCAAGCTGACGCGGGAGCACGACATCGATATCCACAATGTCGTGCTCTACTGGCACTTCGCCGCCATCACCGCGGTGGTGACGCTCGCCACCGTCGCCCTCTTCCCGCTGCTGGCGTGAGGGAGGGGCCGCCATGCTGATCCACAACCGGCGCCACGCCAATCTCTGGACCCTGCTGGCGCCGCCCGCCATCTGGGCCATCCACTTCCTGCTCTGCTACGTCGCCGCCGCCATCGCCTGCGCCAAGGGCGGCGGGCCGTGGGTCGATCTCACCACGCTGCGCTGGGTGATCCTCGGCATCACCATCCCGGCGCTGGGGCTGATCCTGGTGGCCGGGCAGCAGGCGCGCCGCCACTGGGGCTTCGGCACGGACGACCCGCCGCACGACCAGGCCACGGACGAGGACCGCCAGCACTTCCTCGGCTACGCCACGCTGCTGCTCTCTTGCCGCTGGCGCTGCTGGTGCTGGCGCTGGTCTGGGGCGGGCCGCTGCTGGTGCTGCTGGAACGCTCCTTCACCGGCCACATGGTGATGCATATGGGCGTGGTGGCGGTGGCCGCGCCGCTGCTGGCCATCGCACTCGGCGGCGGGCGGTGGGACCCGGCGCGGCGCTTTCCCCGGCTTCTCGGGCCAAACCTCTGGTGGCCCGTGGCGGCCTCGGGGCTGGAATTCGTCACCATCTGGGGCTGGCACATGCCGGGGCCGCACCACGCGGCACGCGAGAGCCTTGGCGTGATGGCGCTGGAGCAGGGCAGCTTCCTCGCCGTCTCGCTGCTGGTCTGGCTCTCCTGCCTCGGCGCCGGCGAGGCGGACCGGAGGCCGCGCCAGGCGGCGGGCGTCGTCGGCCTGCTGCTCACCTCCATGCACATGACGCTGCTCGGCGCGCTGATCGCCCTCGCGCCGCGCCCGCTCTACGCCCATGCCGCCTGCCTCGGCCTGACGCCGCTGGAGGACCAGTCGATCGGCGGCGTGGTGATGCTGCTGGTGGGCGGCGGCGCCTACCTCGCCGGCGGCCTCTGGCTCGCCGCCCGCCTGCTGCGCGACCCCGAACCCGCCCCGCCCAATCCCGCCCCGCCAGGAACCAGCCCCCAGGAGCCCGCCCGATGATCCTCCGCCTCACCCTCCGCCGCGTCGGGCTGGGGCTGGCCGCGCTCGCGCTGGGCGGGCTGCTGGTCGGCTGGTCGGGCGTCATCTATGTCGGCGCCTCCGGCGGCCACTGGGCCGCCACGGAGTGGTTCCTGCACTGGGTGATGCGCAACTCCGTCCGCACCCGCGCCCTGGCGCTGGAGGCGCCGGACCTTTCCCACCCCGCCCTGCTCGACCGCGGCGCCGGCCACTACGCCACCGGCTGCGCCCCCTGCCACGGCGCGCCGGGGGAGCGGCAGAACCCCATCGTGCAGGCCTCGCTGCCGCCACCGCCGGAATTCACCCGCCGCTTCGACGAATGGACACCGGAGGAACTGTTCCGCATCGTCCAGCACGGGGTGCGCTACAGCGGCATGCCCGCCTGGGTGGCCATCGAGCGGCATGACGAGATCTGGGCCATGGTCGCCTTCCTGGAGGCGCTGCCGGAGATGACGCCGGAGGAATACCGCCGCCTCGCCTTCGGCCCCGGCGGCGCGCGCCAGCCCAGCTCCGGCCTCATCGGCATCGACGCCATCAACACCGGCGGCCCCGCGCCGCCGATGCAGGAGGCGCTGGCCGATTGCGCCCGCTGCCACGGCATGGACGGGCGCGGGCGGGACAACGACGCCTTCCCCATCCTCGCCGGCCAGAGCGAGGCCTATCTGCGCGAGACGCTGCTGGCCTTCTCGCACGGCACGCGGCACAGCGGCATGATGCAGCCGCCCGCGGCCCGCGCCGATGACGCGGTGCTGGGCGAGATCGCCGGCCACTATGCGCGCCAGCCCCGCCCGCCGGTGGCGGCCCCCGCGGAGCCGGCGCTGCTGGCGGAGGGCGAGCGCATCGCCCGCCAGGGCATCCCGGCCGAGGGCGTGCCGGCCTGCCTCTCCTGCCACGGCGGCGCGGCGCTGGCGCGCAACCCCTCCTACCCCGCGCTGCACGGGCAGCACGCCAGCTACCTGGAGAACCAGCTCGTGCAATGGCAGGCCGGCACGCGCGGCGGCGGGCCGTACCGGGCGCTGATGCAGACCATCGCCGGCCGGCTCACGCCGGAGCAGAACAAGGCGGTGGCGGCCTGGTTCGCGGCGCAGGACGCGGCGCGGGACTGAGCGGGCGGGGAACCGTGGCCCCGCCCCCGTGTTCTGGCCCTGGACGGCAGGGACAGGCAGAGATGCAGCGCTTCGCGGGCAAGGTGGTGGTGGTGACGGGCGCGGGCTCGGGCATCGGCGAGGGCACGGCGCGGCGCTTCGCGGCGGAGGGCGCGATGGTCGTCCTCTGCGGCCGCACGGAGGCGAAGCTGCGGCGCGTGGCCGCGGATCTGGACGCGGAGCGCACACTGGTGCAGCCGGCCGACGTGTCGGAGCGGGCGCAGGCGGAGGCGCTGATCGCCGCCACGCTGGCGCGCTTCGGGCGGCTCGACGTGCTGGTGAACAATGCCGGCACCGTCGTCACCGGCCCGTTGCTGGAGCTGGAGCCGGAGGCTTGGCGCCGCGTGATGGCGACCGACCTGGACGGCGTCTATTTCTGCACCCGCGCCGCCCTGCCGCATCTGCTGGAGGCGAAGGGCAGCATCGTCAACGTCTCCTCCGTCTCCGGCACCGGGGGGGACTGGAACATGAGCGCCTACAACGCCGCCAAGGGCGCGGTGACCAACCTGACGCGCTCGCTGGCCATGGAGCTGGGCGAGAAGGGCGTGCGGGTGAACGCGGTGAACCCCAGCTTCACCCTCACCGACATGACCCGGGACATGGCGGAGGACGAGGCGCTGGTGGCCAAGTTCCGCGAGCGCATCCCGCTCGGCCGCCCCGGCGAGCCGGCGGATGTCGCCGATGTCATCGCCTTCCTCGCCAGCGAGGATGCGCGCTTCGTCACCGGCGTGAACCTGCCGGTGGATGGCGGGCTTTCCGCCTCCAACGGCCAGCCCCGCCAGGCCTGAGGCCCGGCGGGCATCGGGCGGCTCAGGCGGCGAGGCTCTTCGAGACCTTCTCGTAGGTGCCCTTGCTCAACCCGGGCCGCGCGGCGATGCGCTCCAGCGCGGCCCGCATCATCGCGCCGCGCGCCGCATCCTGCCGCTTCCACGGCCCGAGCGGCGAGACCATCCGCGCCGCCACCTGGGTGTTCACCGCATCGAGCGCGATGACCATGTCGGCCAGGAAGCGGTAGCCCTCGCCGGAGGCCGCGTGGAACGCCGCCGGGTTGCCGGCGGCGAAGGCGCCGACCAGCGCGCGCACCCGGTTGGGATTGCGCAGGTCGAAATCCGGGTGGCGGGAAAGCGCCTCGGCCGCCGCCGCGTCGGTGCGCGGCGACATGGCCTGGAGGGCGAACCACTTGTCCAGCACCAGCGGCTCATCCTTCCAGCGGGCGTGGAAGGCGGCCAGCGCCGCCTCCCGCGCCGGGCTGTCGGACTCGGCCAGCACGCGCAGCGCGGCGAGCGAGTCCGTCATGTTGGCGGCGGCGGCGAACTGCGCCTCGGCCCGCCCCGTCTCCCCCGCCGCGCCGAGATAGGAGAGCGCGGCGTTGCGCAGCGCGCGGCGGCCGATGGAAGCGCCGTCGATCCGGTAGGGACCGGAATCCGCGAGATCCTCGTGCAGCGCGGCGAAGCGCGCGGCGAAGCGGCGGCCGAGCGCGCCGCGCAGGAAGTGCCGCACGGCATGGATCGCCTCCGGATCGGCCACCGCCATCTGGTCGGCGATGAACTCCTCGGAGGGGAGCGCCAGCGCCTCGGCGGCGAAGGCCGGGTCCTCCGTCGCGCGGTCCAGCAGCGCGGCGGTGATGGCGGCGAGGCCCTCGGGAAGTTCGAGGGGCTTCTGGCTGCGCAGCGCCGCCACCATCTCCAGCATGGTGGCCGTGGCGTATTGCTGCGACGATTCCCAGCGGACGAAGGCATCCGTGTCGTGCGCGGCGAGGAAGCCGAGCTGCTCCAGCGTCAGGCCGGAGAGCTTCACCGGCGCCGAGAAGCCGCGCAGCAGCGACGGCACCGGCTTCGCCGGCAGCCCCTCGAACACGTATGTCTGTTCGGCTTCCTCCAGCAGCAGCATCCGGGGCTCGGCCAGCGCGGCGCCGTCCGGGCCGATCAGCCCCATCGCCACCGGGATCGGCACCGGCAGCTTCTCCGGCTGGCCCGGCGTGGGCGGGGTGGATTGGGAGAGGGTGAGCGTGTAGCGGCCCGCCTCGAACGCCTCCCGCACCCGCAGCTCCGGCGTGCCGGCCTGGGCGTACCAGCGGCTGAAGCGCGAGAGATCAACCCCCGAGGCGTCCTGCATGGCACGGACGAAATCCTCGATCGTCACCGCCTGGTTGTCGTGGCGGGCGATGTAGAGGTCCATGCCGCGGCGGAAATTCGCCTCGCCGATCAGGGCGCGCATCATGCGCACCACCTCGGCGCCCTTCTGGTAGACGGTGGCGGTGTAGAAGTTGTTGATCTCCAGGTAGGAATCGGGGCGCACCGGATGCGCCATCGGCCCCGCATCCTCGGGGAACTGGGCGGCGCGCAGGCGGCGGACATCGGCCAGCCGCTTCACCGCCGCCGAGCCCTGGTCGGCGGAGAAGTGCTGGTCGCGGAACACGGTCAGCCCCTCCTTCAGGGAGAGCTGGAACCAGTCGCGGCAGGTGACGCGGTTGCCCGTCCAGTTGTGGAAATACTCGTGCGCGACGACGGTCTCGATACCCTCGTAATCCGCGTCCGTCGCCGTCTCGGGCCGGGCCAGGATGTACTTGGTGTTGAAGACGTTGAGGCCCTTGTTCTCCATCGCCCCCATGTTGAAGTCCGACACGGCGGCGATGTTGAACACGTCGAGGTCGTATTCGAGGCCGTAGGTCGCCTCGTCCCAGGCCATCGAGCGCTTCAGCGAATCCATGGCGTGGCCGCAGGCATCCTCGTCGCCCCGGCGGACGTAGATGGCCAGCGCCACCGCGCGGCCGGAGCGGGTGGTGAAGCGGTCCCGCACCGCCACCAGATCGCCCGCCACCACGGCGAAGAGGTAGGAGGGCTTGGGGTGCGGATCGGACCAGCGCGCCCAGTGGCGGCCATCGGGCAGCTCGCCCGCGCCATCCGGGTTGCCGTTGGAGAGCAGCACCGGGCAGGTGGCGCGGTCGGCCTCCAGCGTGGTGGTGTAGCGCGCCATCACGTCCGGCCGGTCCGGGAAGTAGGTGATGCGGCGGAAGCCCTCCGCCTCGCACTGGGTGAAGTAGTTGCCGCCCGAGAGATACAGGCCGGAGAGCTCGCTGTTGGCCTCGGGCGAGATCTCCACCTCGGTCTCCAGCACGGCGCTGTCCGGCATGCCGTCGATGCGCAGGCCGCCGCCGGGCAGGTGGTGCAGCCGGTCCGCGGCGAGCGGCGCGCCGTCCAGCGCGGCGGAGAGCAGGGTCAGCGCCTCGCCATCCAGCTCCAGCGCCGGCGTGGCGGGGGCCGCCGGGTTGCGGCGCAGCGCCAGCCGGGCGCGCACCCGCGTGGCGGTGGGGTGCAGGGCGATGTGCAGATCCACCTGCTCCACCAGGAAGGCGGGCGGCCGGTAGTCCTCGCGGCGGATGGTGGGCGGGGGGGAAGGCTGGTCGGTGCTGGTCATGGCTCGCCCTGGATCGCGCGGGAGGGGCCTCAATATGGCCCCGCCCCCTGCCCGCGCCCAGCCGGCGGATGCATTCCGCGCTTTTCCCCGGAGGCTCCGGCATGGCACCGTATGCCCGATCGGCTTCCGGAGAGACGCGATGCGCCTGCATGATTTCCGTGTGCTGACCTTCGACTGCTACGGCACGTTGATCGACTGGGAAAGCGGCATCCACGAGGCGCTGCAGCCCCTGTTGCAGAAGGGCGGGCTCGACCTGCCGCGCGACGAGGTGCTGGAAGCCTTCGCCCGCCACGAATCCACCCAGCAGGCCGAGACGCCGGCCATGCCTTATGCCGAGCTGCTGACCGAGGTGCACCGCAACCTCGCCGACGAGTGGGGCGTGGAGGTGAGCGACGCGGTGCATGCGCGCTTCGGCGCCTCGGTGCCGGACTGGCCCGCCTTCCCCGACTCGGCCGAGGCGCTGGCCTACCTCAAGCGGCACTACAGGCTGGTGATCCTCTCCAACGTGGACCGCGCCGGCTTCGCCGGCAGCCGCAGGCGGCTCGGCGTGGAATTCGACGCCGTCTTCACCGCGCAGGATATCGGCAGCTACAAGCCCAGCCTGCGCAACTTCGAGCACATGCTGGAGACGCTGGCGGTGCAGGGCATCGGCAAGGCCGAGATCCTGCACACGGCGCAGAGCCTGTTCCACGACCATGCCCCGGCCAAGCGCATGGGCCTCGCCTCCGCCTGGATCGACCGGCGGCACGACCGGGATGGCTGGGGCGCCACCATGCCGCCGCCCTCCGGCGCGGGCTACGAGTTCCGCTTCCCCTCGCTGGGCGCGATGGCGGCGGCGCACCAGGCGGAGGCAATCGCCTGAGCATTGACTGATTCCTGGCCAGCGCGGCGCCGCCTCCTCCCCCTTGCCGCCGCGCCACGCCGCGTCCAGCCTCCTGGCACAAGGCTTGCCAGCAGGCACCGCGAACAATGGACGGGGGAGACTCCATGCGCTTGATCGGCGTCGATGTCGGCGGAACCTTCACGGATCTCGTGCTCGCGGACACGGAAACCGGCCGCAGCGTCATCCACAAGGTGTCCAGCACCAATGCCGACCCGTCGATCGGCGTCACCCAGGGCGTGGTGGAGCTGTGCGCGCGGGCGGGCATCGCGCCCGGCGCGGTGGACCAGGTGCTGCACGGCACCACCATCGCCACCAACGCCGTGCTGGAGCACCGCGGCGCCGTCACCGGCCTGATCACCACGCGCGGCTACCGGGACGTGCTGCATATCGGCCGGCACCAGCGGCCGGAGCACTATTCCATCCAGCAGCAGATCCCGTGGCAGTCCCGCCCGCTGGTGAAGCGCCGCCACCGCATCGGCGTGACGGAGCGGCTGGTGCCGCCGACCGGCGACGTGCTGACCCCGCTGGACGAGGACGAGGTGCGCGCCGCCGCCCGCGCGCTGAAGGCCGAGGGCGTCGAGGCCATCGCCATCTGCTTCCTGTTCTCCTACCTCAACCCGGCGCACGAGCTGCGCGCCAGGGCCATCGTGGCCGAGGAATACCCGGAGGCCTTCGTCACCACCTCGGCCGAGGTGGCGCCGCAGTTCCGCGAGTTCGAGCGCTTCACCACCGCCGCGATGAACGCCTTCGTCGGGCCGAAGGTGCGCGACTATGTCTCCCGCCTCGCCACCCGGCTGAAGGAGGCGGGCGTCGCGGGCGACCTGCAGGTGATGGGCTCCACCGGCGGCGTCGCCTCGGTGGCGATGGTGGCGGAGCAGCCGGTGCTGACCATGCTCTCCGGCCCCGCCGCCGGCGTGCTGGGCGGCGCCTGGGCGGGGGCGCTTTCCGGCCGGCGCGACCTCATCACCTTCGACATCGGCGGCACCTCGGCCGACATCGCCATCGTCTCGGATGGAACATTCGGCGAGGCCTCGGCGCGCGACACCTGGATCGCCGGCTTCCCGCTGCTGGTGCCGATGATTGACATCCACACCATCGGCGCCGGCGGCGGCTCCATCGCGCGGCGGGATGCGGGGGGCGCCTTCCGCGTCGGGCCGCAATCGGCGGGGGCGCAGCCGGGGCCGGCGGGCTATGGCCGCGGCGGCCAGCGCCCCACCGTGACGGACGCCAACATCGTGCTCGGAAGGCTGGACCCGGAGAACTTCCTGGGGGGCGCGATGGCGCTGGATGTCGAGGCCGCGCGCCGCGTCGTCGGCACCTTCGCCGCGGAGCTGGGGCTGACGATGGAGGGCGCGGCGCTCGGCATCCTCACCATCGTCAACGCCAACATGGCCAACGCCATCCGCAGCCGCACCGTGCAGAAGGGCATCGACCCGCGCGGCTACGCGCTGGTGGCCTTCGGCGGCGCCGGCCCGCTGCAGGCGGTGGAGGTGGCGCGGATGCTGGAAGGGCGCGAGGTTCTGGTACCGCCGCACCCTGGCATCACCTCCGCCATGGGGCTGCTGACCACCGACCTCAGCGCCGATGCGGTGCGCACCTGCTTTCAGCTCTCCACCGCGCTGGACCCGGCGCGCATCGCCGACGACTTCGCGGCGATGGAGGCGCAGATCACCGCCCGCTTCGCCGCGGACGCCCTGCCGGTGGAGACCGCCCGCTTCACCCGCGCCGCCGACCTGCGCTACGCCGGCCAGGGCTACGAGCTGCGCGTGCCCTTCCCCGCCGGGGCGGCGGCGGACGCCACGGCGCTGTTCGAGCGCTTCCACGCCCAGCACAAGGCGGAATACGGCCACGCCTTCCCCGAGCGGCCGGTGGAGATCGTCAACCTGCGGCTGACCGGCGCCATTCCGCGCCCGCATCTCGGCGCGCCGCCGCCGCGCGCGGGCGGCTCGCTGGCGGAGGCCACGGTGAGGACCGGGCGCGTCGTCTTCGGCACCCCCACCGCGCCGGAAGCGCACGACACTCCCTTCCTGCGGCGCGAGGCGCTGCCGGTGGGCCAGCCCATCCCGGGCCCGGCCATCGTGCTGCAGACGGACAGCACCACGGTGGTGCCGCCCGGCTGCACCCTGACCGCCGAGGCCGGCGGCAACCTCCTGATCACCCTCTGACGCGGGACGCAACGCCATGACCGAGACGAGCCGCATCGATCCCGTCACCGTCAGCGTCGTGCAGGGCGCGCTGGAGACCATCGCGGTGGAGGTGGGCTACAAGCTGATGCGGATGGCCTATTCCTCCATCATCCGCGAATCGGAGGATTTCGGCGCGGCGCTGACGGACGCCACCGGCCAGGGGCTGGCGGAATCGGCGCAGTCCACGCCGCTGCAATCCGGCCCCATCCCCGGCTATGTGAAGGCGGTGCTGGCGACGCTGGCCAGGCGCGGCGACCGGCTGCGCCCGGGCGACGTGATCATGCACAACGACCCCTATGGCGGTGCCAGCCACGGGCCGGACGTGGCCTTCATCGTGCCGGTGTTTCACGTGGATCAGTCGGGCGCGGAGCATCTGGTGGGCTTCAGCGCCACCACCGCGCACCATCTCGACATCGGCGCGCAGACGCCCGGCTCCTGCGGCATCGTCGAGGCGATCGACGCCTATGCGGAAGGGCTGCAGTTCAAGGCGATCAAGGTCTATGCGGGCGGCGTGCGGAACGACGCGGTGTGGCAGATCCTGCGCGACAACCTGCGCGCGCCGGAGCTGGTGGTGGGCGACATGGAGGCGCAGGTGGCGGCCAGCCGCATCGGCGCCGAGCGCATGGCGGCGCTGGTGGCGCGGCACGGGCTGGAAGGCTTCCGCGCCGCCTGCGCCGCCATGCTGGACCAGGCGGAGCAGTTGATGCGCCGCGCCATCGCCGCGCTGCCCGAGGGCAGCTTCCGGGCCGAGACCGTCATCGACGGCTACCTGGACGACCCGGCGCGCAGCAACCTGCCCCTCGTCGCCACCGTCACGCGGCAGGGCGACGAGCTGGTGGTGGACCTCACCGGCACCGCGCCGCAGGTGGATGACCGCCCCATCAACATGCCCTTCCACGGCACGGTGGACGTGGCGGTGTGGCTGACCGTGCGTTCCGTGCTGCTGGACACGGCGGTGCATGGCCATGTGCCGGTGAACGAGGGCCTCACGCGCCCCATCCGCATCGTGGCGCCGAAGGGGTGCCTGGCCAATCCGCGCTTCCCGGCGCCCACCATCGCCCGCTTCTGCCCCGGCAACCAGCTGGCCGACACGGTGATGAAGGCGCTGGCGCAGGCGGTGCCGGGGCAGGTCTCGGCCGGCATCGGCAACCTCAAGGTCATCGCCTTCTCCGGGCTGAAGGAGGAAGGCCACTGGGTGCACATGGAGATCTTCGAGGGCGCCTATGGCGGCCGCCCGGGCCAGGACGGGATGGACGCGGTGGACACGCTCTACGCCAACACCCGCAACAACCCGGTCGAGGACATCGAGACCCACCTGCCGCTGCGCGTGCTGCGCTACGAGCTGCGCGAGGACGAGGCGGGTGCCGGCGAGTGGCGCGGTGGCCTCGGCTCGGTGCGCGAGATCGCTTTCCTCACCGATGCCGGCACCTCGGTCGAGGGTGAGGGCCATGCGCACCGCCCCTGGGGTTTCCTGGGCGGCGCCCCCGGCGTCACCGCGCGCCTGACCCTGCGCCACCCGGACGGCACGGAGGACTCGCTGCCCTCCAAGGTGCCGCACCGCGCCGTGAAGGCCGGCGACACTTTTATCTGTTACGGCCCCGCCGGTGGCGGCTATGGCGACCCGCTGAAGCGCGACCCCGCGCGGGTGCTGGAGGATGTGCTGGACGGCCTGGTCTCGGTGGAGACCGCGCGCCGCGACTATGGCGTGGCGATCGCGGGCGGCGTGGTGGACGAGGCCGCCACCGCCACCCTGCGCGCCGCGAACTGACAGAAAAAAGAAGGGGGCCCGGGGGAATTCATTCCCCCGGCCTTGCTGCTACCCTCCCGGCATGCCCCTGCATGAAAGCTCCTCCCAGCTCGCCCAGCGCCTGAAGACCGAGCGGGAGGCGCGCGGCTGGTCGCTGGCCGAGTTGGCGGAGCGTTCCGGCGTCTCCAAGGCGATGATCAGCAAGATCGAGCGCGACGAGGTGAGCCCGACGGCGGCGCTGCTGGGCCGCCTATCCGGCGCCTTCGGCCTCAGCCTCTCGCAGCTCCTGGCCCGCGCCGAGCAGGGCGCCGGGCTGCTGGCGCGGGCCGAGGCGCAGCCTGTCTGGCAGGACCCGGAGACCGGCTTCATCCGCCGCGCCCTGACCCCCACCGCCGGCCCGCCCACGCCGCTGGAACTGATCTGGGGCGAGCTGCCGCCCGGCCAGGCGGTGGACTACCCCGCCGCCGCCTTCGCCTTCATTCAGGACCAGCAATTGCTGCTGCTGGAGGGCGTGCTGCACTTCACCCAGGGGCGCAGCCTGCATGTGCTGCACCCGGGGGATTGCCTGCGCTTCGGCCCGCCCGATGCCTGCCGCTACGAGAACCCCGGCCCCCTGCCCTGCCGCTACGTGGTGGTGCTGCTGCGGCGGTGAGCCGGCCGCGCCCTCAGCCGCGCAGCGCCGCCGCCGGGTGCGGTGCCGCCAGCAGCGGCCCGGCGCCGAACAGCTTCTCCCGGTAGGTGCCGGGGGCATAGGCGGTCTTGAAGGCGCCGCGCGCCTGCAACTCCGGCACCACCAGCGCCACGAACTGCTCCAGCCCTTCCGGCAGCACGGTGCGGGAGAGGTTGAAGCCGTCCACATCGGCGGCCTCGGCCCAGCCGATCAGCCGCTCCGCCACCTGCGCCGCGCTGCCGACGATGGGCGGCTGCCGGCTGCCCAGCACGAACTGGTCGATCAGCTTCCGCTTGGTGAAGACCGGCCCCGCCGCCTGCTTCATCGCCGTGACATTGGACTGGATGGCCTGGGTGGGGCCCGCCTCGATCGGCTCGTCCATGCCGTATTTCGCGAAGTCGATGCCGAGCGAGGCGGAGGCATGGGCGAGCGCCCCCTCCACGCTGGCGTGGCGGCGGTATTCCTCCAGCAGGTCGCGCGCCTCGGCCTCGGTGCGGCCGGCGATGACGGTGGCGCCGGCGAACACCTTCAGCGGCCGCCCGCCCGCGCGGGCGCGGAGGTCGGCCACCAGCGCCGCCACCGGCTCCGGCTTGCCGCCATTGACGAAGACGCATTCCGCATGGGTGGCGGCGAAGCGCCGGCCGCGGTCCGAGGCGCCGGCCTGGTAGAGCACCGGCGTGCGCTGGGCCGAGGGCTCGCAGAGATGGATCGCCTCCATCTGGAACTGCCGCCCCTGGTGGCGGATCGGGCGTACCATCGAGGGCTCGGCGTAGAGGCCGGCCGCGCGGTCGGCGCGCACCGCGTCCTGGTCCCAGCTGCCTTCCCAGAGCTTGTAGACGACCTCCATGTATTCGTCGGCCAGGTCGTAGCGGTCGTCATGCGCCATCTGCCGGTCGAAGCCCATGGCGCGGGCGGCGCTGTCCAGGTAGCCGGTGACGATGTTCCAGCCGATCCGCCCCTGCGTCAGGTGGTCCAGCGTGGACATCCGGCGCGCGAAGAGGAAGGGCTGCTCATAGGCCAGGTTGCAGGTGATGCCGAAGCCGAGATGGGTGGTGGCCGCCGCCATGGCCGGCACCAGCATCGCCGGGTCGAGCAGCGGCACCTGCACCGCGCCGCGCAGCGCCGCCTCCGGGCTGCCGCCATACACGTCGTAGATGCCCAGCACGTCGGCCAGGAACAGCCCGTCGAACAGGCCGCGCTCCAGGGTGCGGGCCAGCTCCATCCAGTGGTCCAGCCGGTTGTAGTGCAGGCTGGTGTCGCGGGGGTGCGTCCACATCCCCTGCTGGATATGGCCGATGCAGGCCATGTCGAAGGCATTGAGGCGGAGTTCACGCGGCATGGACGGCTCCCGGGGATCTGCGGCTTCTGGCGGGTGTCCACTATGAGAGATTTTCGTCTCCGATGCGACAGGCCATTTGTTCCCGGCCGCTGCCCTGGGCTGGCGCCCGCCTTCCGCATCCGCTGAGCTTCGCCGAACCGACTCGGAGACACGGATGACCGACACCCCCAACCACGCCGCCCTCGCCGCCCGCTATGGCGCCGGCCACGTCCCGGCCGCCGGCCCCTGGAGCCCGGTGATCGACGCGCTGCTGGCCCACCGCTCCGTCCGTGCCTACCGGCCGGACCCGCTGCCGGAGGGCACGCTGGAGACGCTGGTGGCCGCCGCGCAATCGGCCGCCACCTCCTCCAACCTGCAGACCTGGTCGGTGGTGGCGGTGACCGACCCGGCCCGCAAGGCGCGCCTCGCCGCCGTGGCCAACGGCCAGAAGCATATCGAGCAGTGCCCGCTCTTCCTGGTGTGGATCGCCGACCTTTCCCGCACGGCGCGGCTGGCCGAGGCGGAGGGCAAAGCGCTGGAGGGCCTGCCCTACCTGGAGACCTTCCTGGTGGCGGCGCTCGATGCCGGGCTGGCGGCGCAGAACGCGGTGGTGGCCGCCGAGTCGCTCGGCCTGTCCACCGTATATATTGGTGCGCTGCGGAACGACGTGCGGGCGGTGGCGGCGGAGCTGGACCTGCCGCCCGGCGCCGTGGGGGTGTTCGGCCTGTGCGTGGGCCATGCCGACCCGGCGCAGCCGGCCGAGGTGAAGCCCCGCCTGCCGCAGCCCGCCATCCTGCACCGCGAGCGCTATGACAGCTGCGGCGAGGAAGCCCACCGCGCCGCCTACGACTCGGCGCTCGGGGCCTTTAGCGCCCGGAACGAGATGTCCGCCTATCGTTGGACGGAGCGCGTGCTGGCCCGGCTGGGAAGCACCCGCGCGCTGCACGGGCGGGACGGGCTGAAGGGCGCGCTGCGGGCGCTGGGCTTCCCGCTGCGCTGAGCGCGCCCCCAGAGGCACAGCCTGAGGCGGGACAGCCTCAGGCGGCGGGGTTCAGGACATGGATGACGCGGCCGGCCACCATCTCCTTTGTCCGCTCGCCATAGGCCAGCATGTGGGGCGAGCGGGCATGCGCCTTCAGCGCCTCGGGGCTGGCCCACTTCTCCACCACCACGAAGCTGTCCTCGCCGAAGCTGGCGGGGGAGTTGGGCGCGTCGATGGCCGGGCCGTACTCGATGCAGCCATCCTCGGCCAGCACGGCGGGGATGTTGGCGCGGAACTCCGCCAGCACCGCCTCGCGCTGGCCGGGCTTGGCGGTGATGATGGCGATGACATGGATCATGGGGGACATTTCCGGTGCTTCTTGTGGAGGCGGCAGGCTAGGTCCACCCGCCGCCGCCGCCAAGACGCCGCGCCCCGCCCCTCACATCGCCGGGCGGTGGCCGAAGATGGCGGTGCCCACCCGCACATGGGTGGCGCCGTGCGCGATGGCCGCCTCGAAATCCCCGCTCATACCCATGGACAGGGTGCGGAGGCCGAGTCGCGCCGCCGCCGCCGCCAGCAGGGCGAAGTGCGGGGCCGGGTCCTCATCGGCGGGGGGGATGCACATCAGCCCCTCCACCGGCAGGCCGTGCGTCTCCCGGCAGAGGCCGAGGAAATCCTCCAGGGCCTCCGGCGCGATGCCGGCCTTCTGCGGCTCCCGCCCGGTGTTCACCTGCACCAGCAGGCCGGGGCGGCGCTGCTCGCGCGCCATCGCCTCGGCCAGGGCCTGGGCCAGCCTGGGCCGGTCCAGGCTCTCGATGACATCGGCCACCCGCACCGCGTCGCGCGCCTTGTTGGTCTGCAGCGCGCCGATGATGTGCAGCCGCAGGCCGGGATGCCCCGGCCGCAGGGCGGGGAACTTGCCCGCCGCCTCCTGCACGCGGTTCTCGCCGAAGGTGGCCTGGCCGGCGGCGAGGGCTTCCGCCACCGACTCGGCCGGATGGAACTTCGACACCGCGACCAGCGTCACGGAGGCCGGGTCGCGGCCGCATCCGGCGCAGGCGCTGGCGATGCGGTCCTGGATGCGCTTCAGATTGTCGGAGATGGAGGACATGGTGTGCGAAGCCTAGGAGCGGTGGCGGCGCGGCTCAAGCCGGCGCGGGCCGAGGGACGTGGCCGGCTGCCCCGGCTCTGGCTGTTCAGCGACCCGGCCCGCCTGCCAGACCCGCGCAGCGCGGCGGCGGCGCTGCCGCGCGGCGGCGGGGTGGTGGCGCGCGGGGTCGAGTCGGCCCTGCTCCCGGGGCTGGCAAGGCTGCTGCGGCAGCGGCGC
>NZ_JBHSCH010000091.1:0-14412 GCF_042651065.1 Teichococcus aestuarii | reverse complement strand
GCCGGCGCGCCCGGCACGCCGCGCGGAATGGCGGGGGGCACCGGCGCGGTGGCCACCGCCTGCGTCGGCGCCGCGCCGCCGACGGCGACCAGCTTCGGCCGCTCCGCGCTGTGCTCCTGGATGGCGTCGATGCCGGTGGCGACAACCGAGACGCGCAGCCGGCCGTTCATGTCCTCGTCGACCGAGGAGCCGAAGATGATGTTGGCTTCCTCATCCACCTCGCGGCGGATGCGGTTCGCGGCCTCGTCGACCTCGAACAGCGTCATGTCGTAGCCGCCGGTGATGTTGATCAGCACACCCTTGGCGCCGAGCATCGAGGTGTCCTCGAGCAGCGGGTTGTTGATCGCGGCCTCGGCCGCCTTCACCGCGCGGTCCTCGCCCTCGGCCTCGCCCGTGCCCATCATCGCCTTGCCCATCTCGGCCATGACGGTGCGGATGTCGGCGAAGTCGAGGTTGACCAGGCCCGGATTGACCATCAGGTCGGTGACGCCGCGCACGCCCATGTGCAGCACGTCGTCCGCCATCTTGAAGGCTTCGGCGAAGGTGGTGCGCTCATTCGCCTTGCGGAAGAGATTCTGGTTCGGAATGACGATCAGCGTATCGACATAGGACTGCAGATCCTCGAGCCCCGCCTCGGCCGCCCGCCGCCGCTTCGGCCCCTCGAAGTCGAACGGGCGGGTGACGACGCCGACCGTCAGGATGCCGCGCTCGCGCGCCATGCGCGCGATGACCGGCGCCGCGCCCGTGCCCGTGCCACCGCCCATGCCGGCGGTGATGAAGACCATGTGCATGCCCTCGAGGTGGCGGGCCAGCTCCTCCGTCGCCTCCTCGGCGGCGGCGCGGCCGATCTCGGGCTTGGCGCCGGCGCCGAGGCCCTGCGTCAGGTGCGGGCCGAGCTGCACGCGGCGTTCCGCGCGGCTGTGCACCAGCGCCTGGGCATCGGTGTTGGCCACCAGGAACTCGACCCCGTCGAGGCCCATGGCGATCATGTTGTTCACCGCGTTGCAGCCCGCGCCGCCGACACCGACGACGGTGATGCGCGGGCTGAAATCAGTGTGCTGCTGGCGCGGGATCGTCAGGTTCAGCGTCATTGCAGCGTGTCTCCTCGGGTAGCGGGCGTTGGGCGTGGCGGTCGGGTGGCAGATTGCATCAGACGCGGTCGCGAAGCCAGTTGACGAAGCGGGCAAATTTGCCGTTTCCGCGCTCCGGGCCAGGATCAATATCGAGCAGCGGGCGGCCTTCGCCCGTGCCCCATGCGACAAGTCCCAGCGTTGTCGCAAAATCGGGACCTTGCGCGGTTTCTGGCAAGCCGCGCACCATCGCGGGGCGTCCGAGGCGCACGGGACGGTCGAGAATTTGTGCGGCCAGTTCGCGGAGTCCCACGAGCTGACTCGCACCGCCGGTGAGTACAACGCGCGAACCTGCATCGCGGCCGAGCGCGGCGGCGTTCAGCCGGTCCCGCACCAGCTCCAGCGTCTCCTCGATTCGCGGCCTGATGATGTTGACGATGCTGGCGCGCGGGATGCTGACGAGATGATCGTCGTCCTCGCCGACCTGCGGCACGTTCACCATGGTCTTCGCATCGTCGCCGCCATTCAGCGCGCTGCCGTCGAGAATCTTGATCCGTTCCGCATGCGCGATCGGCGTGGCCAAGCCACGGGCGAGGTCGTTGGTCACCTGCCAGCCGCCGACGGGAATCTGCGCGGTGTGCAGCAGATGCCCCTCGCCATAGACGGCGATGCTGGTGGTGCCGCCGCCCATGTCCACCACCGTGGCGCCCAACTGCCGCTCATCCTCAACCAGCACGGAGAGGGCGGAGGCGTAGGGCGCCGAGACCAGCTCCTCCACCTCCAGGTCGCAGCCATGCAGGCATACGCCGAGGTTGCGCAGCGAGGCGGAAGCGGCATCGACGAGGTGCATCTGCGCCACCAGCGCCTCGCACACCATGTTGCGCGGATCCTCGACGCCGGACGTGGCATCGATGGTGAAGCCGAGCGCCGCGGCATGCACCGTCTCGCGCCCGTCATCGACGGCGCGGCGGCGGCCCTCGCCGAGCACGGCGCGCAGATCCGCATCGACCACGGCGCGGCCGCCGATCGGCCACTGAATATTCATCAAACGTGAGCCGGGCTGGCCGCAGGAGAGGTTGACGATGGCGCCGGCCAGCTTGACCTCCGCGGCATCCTCCGCCTGCGCCACGGCGGCGCGGATGCACTGCTCGGCCTCGTGCAGATCGACGATGTTGCCGCCCTTGATGCCGCGCGCGCGCTGCCAGCCGCAGCCGAGGATGCGCGCCTGCCCGTCATTCTCCACGCGCGCGATCAGGCAGACGATCTTGGTGGTGCCGATGTCGAGCACGCCGAAGGGGCCGCTGCGCGCGCGCCGGCGGCGCGGTGCTGCGGGTGCTCCGGGCGGCGGCTCGGCGGTGGCGATGCGAGGCGGGTTCCTCATCCGCGGCTGCTCCCGCCGCGGCGTTTCGGCGGCTCCGCGATCGGCTCCGGCGCCGGGTTCTGCCGCACCACCAGCCGGTCCGGCAGGCGCAGGTCGATCGCCACCAGCGGGCGGTCCAGCAGCGCGCTGCTGCGCTGCAATTCACCCAGCCGCTGCACCGCCGCCGCCTCGTGCGCCTCGGGCAGCAGAACGTCGGTGCCATTGTGCAGGCGCAGGTTCCAGCGGCGCTCGTTCACCAGCACCAGCGCCTGCACGCGGCGGCGCACCTCGGGCTCGCGCGAGAGCGCGTCGTACAGCGTGGCGCCGAGCTTGTGCGCGCCATCGCCCACCAGCAGCGGCAGGGGCCCGAAGGCATCCAGCGTGTCGGCCGAGACGACGCGGCCGTCGCGGTCCACCACCGCGAACTCGCCCTGGCGCTGCCAGATGGCGAAGGGCTTCCGCTCATGGATCTCGATCAGGATGTTGCCCGAGAGGTGGCGCTGCACCTCGGCCTGCTCGATCCAGGCGATGCTCTCCAGCCGCGCCTTGGCCTGGGTCGGCGAGAAGGCCAGCAGCGGGTCGCCGCGGCCGACGCCGATGGCGGCGCGGATCAGCTCGCGCGGCGTGTTCTGCTGCCCGCGCACGACGATCTCGTTCACCGTCAGCCCGGCGGCGCCGGCGACCTCGGCCATGTTCTCGCCAAGCCAGGCAAAGCGGCCCGCCGGGTCCAGCGCCGACACCGTCACCGCGCCGGCGCCGACGAGGCCGAGGCCGAGCAGCGCGTAGAGCGCCGGGCGCAGCAGCCCGCGGCGGCGGCGCAGCCAGAGGCGCAGGCCGCTCGGCCGCTGCGGCGCCGCCATGCTGGGGCGCCCGCCATCGCTGGAGAGACGGGTGCGGTCCTCCGCGCGGAGGCGGGCGGGACTACGGACCATGGCGTGCCTCCTGCACCAGCCAGGTGCAGAGCTCGGGGAAGCTGATGCCGCGATAGGCCGCCTGCTCCGGCACGAGGCTGGTCGGCGTCATGCCCGGCTGGGTGTTCACCTCCAGCAGGGCGAGGCGGCCGGTCGCGTCGTCGTAGCGGAAGTCGGAGCGGCTGACGCCGCGGCAGCCCAGCGCCTGGTGCGCGCGCAGCGCCGCATCCATCGCCGCCTGCGCCACCGCGTCCGGGATGGCGGCGGGGATGGTGTGGCGGCTGCCGCCATCGGCATACTTCGCGTCGTAGTCGTAGAACACATGGCCGGTGCCGATCTCGGTGACGGCGAGCGGGCGGTCGCCCATCACCGCCACGGTCAGCTCGCGCCCGGCGATGTATTCCTCGGCCATGATCTGCCGGCCGAAGCGCCAGCCGCGGGCGATCTCGGCGCGGCGGTTGTCGCCATCCTTCAGGATCTCGACGCCGACGGAGGAGCCCTCGTTCACCGGCTTCACGACATAGGGACGGTCGAGCGGGTCCTCGGCCGCCAGCTCCTCGGGCGTCACCACGCGGTGCTCGGCCAGCGGCAGGCCGTGCGCGGCGAACACCGCCTTGGCGGCGGACTTGTCCATCGCCACCGAGGAGGCGCGCACGCCGGAATGGGTGTAGGGAATGCCGAGCCAGTCCAGCACGCCCTGCACGCAGCCATCCTCGCCGAAGCGGCCATGCAGCGCGTTGAACACTGCATCCGGCTTCGCCCGCTGCAGCGTGGCGATGAGCGCGGCGAGGTCGCCCGTCACCTCGACGGGCGTGACCTCGTGCCGCGCCTCGCGCAGCGCGGCGATGACCTGCCGCCCCGTGGAGAGCGAAACCTCGCGCTCGGTGGAGATGCCACCGAACAGGACAGCGACATGGCTCATGCGGCGGGTTCCCCGATGCGCTTGATTTCCCACTCCAGCGCGATGCCGGACTGCGCGGCGACGCGCGCCCGCACCGTCTCGCCCAGCCCCTCGAGGTCGGCCGCCGTGGCGGCGCCGAGGTTGAGCAGGAAGTTGCAATGCTTCTCCGACACCTGCGCGTCGCCCTGGCGCAAGCCGCGGCAGCCGGCGGCGTCGATCAGCGCCCAGGCCTTGTGGCCCTCGGGATTCTTGAAGGTGGAGCCGCCGGTGCGGGCGCGCACGGGCTGGCTCTCCTCGCGCGCCGTGCGGATGGCCTGCATCCGCGCGGCGATCGTGGCCATGTCGCCCGGCACCGCGCGGAAGCGCGCGCGCACCACAACGCCACCCTCGGGCAGGGCGGAGCGGCGATAGGCGAAGCCCAGCTCGGCGGCGGAGAGGCGCAGCAGCCCGGCGGGCGTCGCCACCTCGGCCCAGTCCAGCACGTCCTTCACTTCCGCGCCGTAGGCGCCGGCATTCATCGCCACCGCGCCGCCGATGGCGCCGGGGATGCCGCTGAGGAATTCCAGCCCGCCAAGGCCGGCGGCGGCGGCATGCTCGGCCACCGTCATGTCGAGCGCGGCGGCGCCGGCGACGATGCCGTCGGCCTCCACCACGATGTCGGAGAAGCCGCGCGCCAGCTTGAGGACGATGCCGCGCAGACCGCCATCGCGCACCAGCAGGTTGGAGGCGGCGCCGATCACCGTCAGCGGCAGGTGCGCGGGCCGGTCGCGCAGCAGCAGCAGCAGGTCGTCCACATCCGCCGGGCGCACGAGATACTGCGCCGACCCGCCGACGCGGAACCAGGTGAAGGGCGCCAGCGGCGCCTCCGCCTGGACGCGGCCGCGCAGCGGCGGCAGGGCGAGGGTGGCGCTGTCCGGCATGGCGCGGCTCACCGGACCCCCCCGGCCATGCGCGGCCCGCGCGGCTGCAACTCGGCCAGCTTCTCCGGCAGCGCATGCGCCCAGGCGGTGATGTTGCCGGCGCCGAGGCAGACGACATAATCGCCCGGCTTGGCGATGGCGTTGATCATCTCCGGCAGGCTGTCCGGCCCGGGCAGCGGCACCACGCTGCGGTGGCCATGCGCGCGCAGGCCATCGACCAGCGAGTCACGGTCGGCGCCGGGGATGGGCTGCTCGCCGGCGGCATAGACATCGGCCACGATCACGGTGCCGGCGTCGTTCATGCACTGGCAGAACTCCTCGAAGAGCTGCTTCAGCCGCGAATAGCGGTGCGGCTGCACCACGGCGATGACATCGCGCGCGCCGGCCTGCCGCGCCGCCTTCAGCACGGCGGCGATCTCCACCGGGTGGTGGCCGTAATCGTCGATCACCTGGATGCCGTTGGTCTCGCCCACGCGGGTGAAGCGGCGCTTGACGCCCTTGAAGCCGGCCAGCGCCGAGCGGATGGTGCCCTCGTCGATGTCCATCTCGATGCCGACGGCGATGGCGGCCAGCGCGTTCTGCACGTTGTGCTGGCCGAGCATCGGCAGGCGCATCGGCTTCAGGCTGCGGCTGCGGCCGGTGGCGCGGTCCTGCACGATCACCTCGAAGGTGGCGCCCATGCGGTCGGTGATCAGCCGCTCGGCGCGCACATCGGCCTGCGGCGAGAAGCCGTAGGTGATCAGGCGGCGGTCGATATGCGGGATCATCGCCTGCACGTTGGGGTGGTCGGCGCAGAGCACGGCGAAGCCGTAGAAGGGGATGTTGCCGACGAACTGGGCATAGCCCTGCTTCATCGCCTCCTCGGTGCCCCAGTGGTCCAGGTGCTCCGGGTCCATGTTGGTGACGACGGCGGCGACGGCGGGCAGGCGCAGGAAGGAGCCGTCGCTCTCATCCGCCTCCACCACCATCCAGTCGCCCTCGCCGAGGCGGGTGTTGGTGCCGTAGGCGTTGATGATGCCGCCATTGATCACGGTGGGGTCGAGCTTGGCGGCCTCCAGCACGGTGGCGACGAGCGAGGTGGTGGTGGTCTTGCCATGGGTGCCGCCGATGGCGATGCCCCATTTCAGCCGCATCAGCTCGGCCAGCATCTCGGCGCGGCGCACCACCGGGATCAGCCGCTGGCGGGCGGCCACCACCTCGGGGTTGTCGCGCTTTACCGCCGTCGAGATGACGACGACCTGCGCGCTGCCGAGATTGGCGGCGTCGTGCCCCACGGTGACGGCGATGCCGGCGGCGCGCAGGCGCTCGACATTGTAACCCTCGGCGATGTCGCTGCCCTGCACCGTGTAGCCGAGATTATGCAGCACCTCGGCGATGCCCGACATGCCGATGCCGCCGATGCCGACGAAGTGGATGGGACCGATATTCAGCGGCAGGGCGCGCATCACGAGACTTCCTGAGAGCGGCGCGCCGTGGCGCGCGCGAGAACGAGATCGGCCAGCCGCGCGGCGGCATCCGGCGCGGCGAGGCTGGCGGCGGCGGCGGCGGCCTGGGCCAGCGCCTCCGGGGAATCGAGCAGGGCGGCGAGCTTCTCCGCCAGCGCCTGCGGCGTGCAGGCGGGCTGCGGCATCACCACCGCCGCGCCGCTGGCGGCGAGGGCCCGAGCATTGGCGCTCTGGTGGTCGTCGATGGCGTGCGGCAGCGGCACCAGCACGGCGCCGCGCCCGGCGCAGGCCAGCTCCGCAACCGTGGAGGCGCCGGCCCGCGCCACCACCAGATGCGCCGTGCCGTAGAGGCCGGCCACGTCGCCGAAGAAGGGGGCGAGCTCCGCCGGCACGCCGAGCGCCTCATAGGCGGCGCGCACGCGGGGCAGGTCCTCCACCCGGCATTGCTGCACCACGGAGAGGCGACTGCGCAGCGGTGCCGGCAGCAGCCCCACCGCTTCCGGCACCACGTCGGAGAAGATGCGGGCGCCGAGGCTGCCGCCGATGACGAAGAGCCGCACCGGGCCCTGCGGCGGGGTGAAGCCCTGGCCCGCCAGCCCGGCCAGCGACGGGCGCACCGGGTTGCCCACCACGGCGGTGGTGGTGCCGGCCGGCACGCGCGTGGTGTCGGCGAAGGAGAGGGCCAGCATGTCGGCGCCGCGCGCCAGCAGGCGGTTGGCGCGGCCGAGCACCGCGTTCTGCTCGTGCAGGATGGTGGCGGGGCGTCGCGCGGCGGGCAGGGTGCGCGCCGCCAGCAGCGGCGGCACGCAGGGATAGCCGCCGAAGCCCACAACCGCGGCGGGGGCGAGGGATTGCAGCAGCCGCCGCGCCTGCAGGGTGCCGGCGGCCAGCGCCACGGCACCCTCGGCCGCGCGCTTCAGCCCGCGCCCGGCGAGGCCGGCGCCCTTCAGCACGAAGCGCTCCGCCTGGGCGAAGGCGGGGCTGCTGTAATCGGCGCTGCGGGCATCGGTCATCAGCGCGATGCGGTGGCCGCGCCGCAGCAGCTCCGCCGCCAGCGCCTCGGCGGGGAAGAAGTGTCCGCCCGTGCCGCCGGCGGCGATGACGATGGGGGCGCCGCTCATGCCTCCTCCGTCCGCGCGAGCCGCCGCCGCGTCATGGCCAGCAGCATGCCCATGCCGAGCGCCACCGCCACCACCGAGGAGCCGCCATAGGAGACGAAGGGCAGCGTCATGCCCTTGGTCGGGATCAGGTGCAGCGCCGAGCCCATGTTGATGAAGGCCTGCAGGCCGAACTGCGTCAGCAGCCCGGTGGCGCCGAGGATGATGAACATGTCCTTCTCGCCCAGCAGCCGCAGCAGGCCGCGCAGCACGACGAAGCCGAACAGCGCCAGGATCAGCAGGCAGATGGCCAAGCCGAATTCCTCGCCGGCGACGGCGTAGACGAAGTCGGCATGGGCGTCGGGCAACATGCTCTTCAGCCGGCCCTCGCCGGGGCCGACGCCGAGCAGCCCGCCATGGCCAAAGGCCTCCATGGCGATCTGCACCTGGTAGGTGTCGCCCGATTGCGGGTCGAGGAAGCGGTCGATGCGCGACTGGAAGTGCGGCAGCACGAAATAGGCGCCGACGCCGCCCAGCACGCCAGCGATGCCGGCGCCGGCCACCAGCGCCAGGTTGATGCCGGCGACGAAGAGCTGTGCGCAGAACACCGAGCCGATGACGATGAGCATGCCCATGTCCGGCTGCTTCACCAGCACCGCGGCCACCACCACGAACAGCGCGCAGGCGGCGGCGGTGGCGCGCCAGCCCATGCTGCGCGCCTCGGAGAGCAGCCAGGCGGCGACCACGGCGAAGAACGGCTTGAGGAACTCGGAGGGCTGCAGGGTCATGCCCGGAAGGTGCAGCCAGCGCCGCGCGCCCTTGATCTCGACACCCATCGAGAGCGTCGCCGCCGTCATCAGCAACGCGCCGAAGAAGCCGAGCAGCGCCAGGCGCCGCACCTGCTTCACCGGCAGCAGCGAGATGGCCACCATCACGCCCGTGGCCAGCGCCAGGAAGAAGACCTGCTTGAGGATGAACAGGTCGCGCGAGCTGGCGCCGATGCGCTCGGCCACGCCCGGGCTGGCGGCCAGCAGCATGACATAGCCGAGGCCGACCAGCGCCAGCAGCGCCGCCAGCGTCCACCGGTCGACCGTCCACCACCAGCGGCCAAGCACGGAGGTATCAGCGCGGGAGAGGGCCATCACACGTCCTCGGGCATGGCGGCGACGAGGGCGCGGAAGGCATCGCCGCGCGCATCGAAGCCGGTGAACTGGTCGAAGCTGGCGCAGGCGGGGGAGAGCAGCACCGTGCCCACGCCCTGCCGCCGCGCCGCGTCCCGTGCCGCCGGCACCGCCGCCGCCAGCGTGCCGGCCACCTGTACGGGCACGCCGTGCGCCGTGAGGGTGGCGGCGAAATCCTCGGCGCTCTGGCCGATCAGCACCGCCTCGGCGATGCGCGGGAAGAGCGGCGCCAGGCTGCCGATGCCGCCCGCCTTCGGCACGCCGCCGCCGATCCAGACCACGCGGCCGTAGCTGGCCAGTGCGCGCGCCGCGCTGTCGGCGTTGGTGGCCTTGCTGTCGTTGACGAAGGCGATGCCGCCGCGCGTGCCCACCCGCTCCTGCCGGTGCGGCAGGCCGGGGAAGCTGGCGAGGCCGGTGGCGATCTCGGTGCGGGAGAGGCCGAGGAACAGCGCCACGGCGGCGGCCGCGGCGGCGTTCTGCGCGTTGTGGCTGCCGGGCAGGGCGGGCGCGGCGTCGAGATCGGCGATCGGGCCGGAAGCGTCGCGCAGCGTGCGGCCCTCCGCCCAGACGCCGCCCGGCTGCGGGGCGAGGCCGGAGATCGGCGCCACCCGCGCCGCGCGGCCCTGCGCGAAGGCGGCGGTCTCCGCGTCGTCCATGCCGATCACGGCGAGGTCGTCGGCGCCCTGGTGGCCGAAGATGTGCGCCTTGGCGGCGGCGTAGCCTTCCATGCCGCCATGCCGGTCCAGATGGTCCGGCGAGAGGTTCAGCAGGATGGCGGCATCGAAGTGCAGCGCATCGGTGCGCTCCAGCATGTAGCTGGACATCTCCAGCACATAGGCGCCGTCATCACTGAGCAGAGGGAGGCCCAGCGCGGCGGGGCCCAGATTGCCGCCCACCTCCGCCACGCGCCCGGCCCGCAGGAGCAGGTGGTGCAGCAGCGCCGTGGTGGTGGATTTGCCATTGGTGCCGGTGACGCCGAGGAAGCGCGCATGGCTTCCCGAGGCGCGCACGGCGCGGAACAGCAGCTCGGCGTCGCACAGCACCGGCACGCCGGCGGCCTGCGCGCGGGCCGCGGCTGGGTGCGGCTTCGGCAGGGTGTGCGGGATACCGGGGGAGAGCAGCAGCGCGTCGAAGCGAAAGCCCGCCGCCGCGCAGGGGTCGCCCACCGGCAGGCCGGCGGCCTCGGCCGCGTTCCGTGCCGCCGCGCCATCGTCCCAGCAGAGGATCTCCGCGCCCCAGCCCATCAGCCGCCGCGCCGAGGGCAGCCCGGCGCGGCCGAGCCCGACCACGGCGATGCGCTGCCCGGCGAAGGGCGCGAAGATGGCGGCAGGGGAGGGGGCGGGGAGGCTCATCTCAGCGGATCTTCAGCGTGCCGAGGCCGACAAGGGCCAGGATCATGGCGATGATCCAGAAGCGGATGACGATGGTGGGCTCGGCCCAGCCCTTCTTCTCGAAATGGTGGTGCAGCGGCGCCATCAGGAACACCCGGCGGCCGGTGCGCTTGAACCAGAAGACCTGGATGATGACGGAGACCGTCTCCACCACGAACAGCCCGCCGACGATGGCCAGCACCACCTCGTGCTTGGTGGCCACCGCCACGGCGCCGAGCGCGCCGCCGAGCGAGAGGCTGCCCGTGTCGCCCATGAACACCTTGGCCGGCGGCGCGTTGTACCAGAGAAAGCCGAGCCCGGCGCCGATCAGCGCGGAGAGGAACACCGCCAGCTCCGAGGTGCCCGGCACGCCGTTCAGCTGCAGGTAGTCGGCGAAGAGGCGGTTGCCGACGAGGTAGGAGATGAGGCCGAACACGCCGGCGGCCAGCATCACCGGCACGGTGGCGAGGCCGTCCAGCCCGTCGGTCAGGTTCACCGCGTTGGAGGCGCCCATCATCACCAGCATCCCCACCAGCGGGAAGAGGATGCTGAAATTGATCATCGCCTCCTTGAGGAAGGGCATGGTCAGGTGGCTGGACAGCTCGGGCGGCATGAGCTGGGTGATCCAGATGGCGGCGGCGAGGCCGACACCGGCCTGCACCACCAGCTTCGCCTTGCCGGAGACGCCCTTGGTGTTGCGCTTGGTGACCTTCAGCCAGTCGTCCCAGAAGCCCAGCGCGCCATAGCCCAGCGTCACCATCAGCACGGCCCAGACGAAGCCGTTGCGCAGGTCCGCCCAGAGCAGCGTGGCCGGCACCAGCCCGAGCAGGATCAGCACGCCGCCCATGGTGGGCGTGCCCTTCTTGGTCAGCAGGTGCCCTTCCGGCCCGTCGGTGCGGATCGGCTGGCCGCCATTCTGGAAGCTGCGCAGCCAGCGGATCACGGCAGGGCCGAAGAACAGGGTGACGAACAGCGCCGTCATGCAGGCCGCGCCGGCCCGGAAGGTGACGTAGCGGAACAGGTTGAACAGGAAGAACCCGTCCGCGTACGGGGACAGGAAATTGTAGATCATGAATGCGCCCCTTCGCGCACCCCAGGTCGCATGTCCTGGGATGCCGATGTCAGGGCCCGGACCACCACCGCCATGCGGCTGCCCAGCGACCCCTTCACCAGAATGACATCGCCCGGACGCACGGCCTGCCGCACCAGCGGGGCCAGTTCATCGCTGCTGTCCCGATGCGCGCCGCGCCGGTTCTCCGGCAGGGCGTCAAACAGGCCGCGCATCAGTGCACCGCAGCAAAATACCACATCCGCCCCGGCCAGAACATCGGGGAGCAGGGATGCGTGCAAAGCGGGGCCATGCTCGCCCAGCTCCCGCATGTCGCCGAGCACGGCGATTCGCCGCCCGCCCGGGCCGGGGCGCTGCGCCCCCAGCACGCCGAGCCCGGCGCGCATGGCGGGGGGCTGGCCGTTGTAGCTGTCATCGATCAGCAGGGCCGGGCCGCCGGGCAGGTCCAGCGCCACGCGCCCGCCGCGCCCGGCGCCGGGCCGGAACTCCGCGAGCGCCGCCAGGAAGGCGTCGCGGCCGGCGCCCAGCGCCTCGGCCACGGCGATAGCGGCCAGCGCGTTCAGCGCCAGGTGCCGCCCCGGCGCCGCGAGATGCAGCGTGTGCGCCGCGCCGCGCAGGGAGAGTTGCGCCACCCCGCCCTCGGCCGCGCCCTCATAGCCGAGCAGGCGGTATTCCGCCGCCGCATCCGTGCCGAAGGTGATGGCGCGCAGCCTGGCGGCCTCGGCGCGGGCGGCGAGGCGGGGGAACATGGCGGCGTCGCGCGGCAGCACCACCGGCGCGCCGGGGGCGAGGCCCGCCATGATGTCCGCCTTTTCCTCGGCGATCTCCTCGATCGAGCCGAGATGGCCGATATGCGCCGCCTCCACCGTGGTGATGGCCGCCACATGCGGCCGGGCGAGGCGCGCCAGCGGCGCGATCTCGCCGCGGTGGTTCATGCCGATCTCGAGCACGCCGTATTCCGCCTCGCGCGGCATGCGGGCGAGGGTGAGCGGCAGGCCCCAGTGGTTGTTGTAGCTGGCCACCGCCGCATGGGTGCGGCCCAGCGCCGAGAGGCCGTGGCGCAGCATCTCCTTGGTCGTGGTCTTGCCGACGCTGCCGGTGATGGCGGCCAGCCGCGCCGTGCTGCGCGCGCGGCCCGCGGCGCCCAGCGCCTGAAGGCCCGCCAGCGTCTCGCCCACGCGCAGCAGCGGCGCTCCGGGCGCCACGCCCGGCGGGTCGCGGTCCACCAGCGCGGCGGCGGCGCCGCGCGCCAGGGCGTCGGCCACGAAATCATGCCCGTCCCGCACATCGCGCAGCGCCACGAACAGCTCGCCCGGGCCGGTGGCGCGGCTGTCGATGCCGACGGAGGTGATCGCCAGCCCGTCCAGGCCAGCGCCTTCCAGGGTGCCGCCGGTGGCCTCGCGCAGCTCGGCCGCGGTCCAGAGGGGGGCGCTCATGCCGCCACCCCCGCGAGGCGGCGCACCACCTCGGCATCGTCGAAGGGGTGCACCACGCCGGCGATGGTCTGGCCCGGCTCATGGCCCTTGCCGGCCACCGCCAGCACGTCGCCCGGCGCCAGCGCCGCCAGCCCGGCGGCGATCGCTGCCTCCCGGTCGCCGATCTCGGTGATCTTGGCGCCGCCCGCCACGCCGGCGCGCACGGCGGCGCGGATGGCGGCGGGGTCCTCGCTGCGCGGATTGTCGTCGGTGAGGATGGCGTGGTCGGCGAGGCGGGCGCAGACCTCGCCCATCAGCGGGCGCTTGCCGCCGTCGCGGTCGCCGCCGGCGCCGAACACCACATGCAGCCGCCCCGTGGTGTGCGGGCGCAGCGCGGTGAGCAGCCGCTCCAGCGCATCCGGCGTGTGGGCATAGTCGACATAGGCGGCCGCGCCATTGGGCAGGCGGGCGGCCAGCTCCATGCGGCCGCGCACGCCGACGAGGCGCGGCAGCAGCGCCAGCACCGTGTCGGCCGCCATGCCGGTGGCGATGGCGAGGCCGGCGGCGAGCAGCACATTGTCCGCCTGGAAGCGGCCGGGCAGGGCAAGGGCCACCTCGGCGCGGCGGCCGAAGGCCTCCAGCACCATCTCCTGGCCGTCGGGGCGCGGGGTCTGGCGCAGCAGGCGGATCGCCTCGCCCGCCTCGCCCACGGTGTGGAACTTCAGGTGGCGGCGGCGTGCGATGCCGCGCAGCGCGGCGAGGATCTCGGGCGCCATGTCGGCATTGGCCACGGCGGCGTCGCCCTGGTCGAGCAGCGTGTCGAACAGGCGCAGCTTGGCGGCGGCGTAGGCCTCCATGCCGCCATGGTAGTCCAGGTGGTCGCGCGTCAGGTTGCTGAAGCCGGCGGCGGTGAGCATCAGCCCATCGAGCCGCCGCTGCTCCAGCCCGTGCGAGGATGCCTCCAGCGCCACGCTCTGCACGCCCGCGCGGGCGAGCTGCGCCAGCATGGCGTGCAGCGCCACCGGGTCCGGCGTGGTGAGGGAGGCTGTCTCGGGGAAGCCCGGCGCGCGCAGGCCGAGCGTGCCGAGCGAGCCGGCCTTCACCCCCGAAAGTGCCCAGAGCTGGCGCAGGAAGTCCACCGTGCTGGTCTTGCCGTTGGTGCCGGTGACGGCGACGATCCGCGCCGGCTGGGTGCCGTGGAAGGCGGCGGCCATGCGGGCGAGCGCGCGGCGCGGGTCGGCATCGGTCAGCAGCGGGCGGGGCGGCACGCCGGCGGGCCATTCGGTGCCGTCCGGCGCCAGCACGGCGCCGGCGCCGCGCGCCACGGCCTCGGCGATATAAGCGCGCCCGTCCTGCCGGGCGCCGGGCAGCGCCGCGAACAGGTAGCCGGGCGCCACCGCCCGGCTGTCCGCCGTCAACCCCGTGATCGGCAGCCCCGCGAAGGGAATGGCGGTGGCCGGGCGCTGCGATCCGAGGGCCTGGCGCATCAGGTCAGCGAGCTGCAAGGCTCGCCTCCCGCCGCGGAACCGGCGCGGACGGGTCGGCCGAGGTCATGCGCAGCGGCACGGGCGGCGGCAGGCTGCCGGGGCTTGCCGGCATGTTGGGCATCGGCACCGCGCGCGGCAGGGGCCGGGGCTGCGCGGGCGCCGGGCCGGGCTGCGGCGCGCGCAGCG
>NZ_JBHSCH010000090.1:0-15017 GCF_042651065.1 Teichococcus aestuarii | reverse complement strand
TGCTGCGCCCCCGCGCCGCCGCCGCCCAGGCGCCGATGCGCGGCGCCGGCAGGCCGGCGGCCAGGGCGGCCTGCACATTGCCCTCCAGCACCGCGCCGAGGCGCCCGGGCGAATCCCAGCCCGCCACCGGCGGCAGGCCGGCATGCAGCGCCGCCACCGTGTCCCCCAGCGCGTCCTGCAGGGCGGCATCCAGCGCGCCGCGCCCGGCGATGGCGTCGAGGAAATCCGGGGCCGGGAGGGGGGCCATCTCCAGCACCCATTCCTCGGCCGGGCCGTCCGCGTCCAGCGCCAGGGCGCCATCGGCGCCGCGCGCCAGCCTGTGCACGCCGCGATACAGGCCGGGCGCGGCGGCGGCGTTCAGCGCGTATTCACGGCGGCAGAAATGCTCGCGGTCGGCCAGCGCGGTGAAGTCGAGGAAGCCGAGCGCCACCGCCTTCTTCAGCTTCAGCACCCGGTCGGGGCCGATGAAGACGGCGGAGATGTGCGTCTCCACCGGCGTGTCGTCGCCGGTCAGGCGGGCCAGCAGCGCCGCCGCCGCCTGCTGCCCCGCCGGGATGCTCACGGGTAGATCGTCTCGATCCGCCAGCCGCCGCCCTGGGAGGTCCCTTCGGGGGCAGGGGTGTAGATCCGCCGGTCGTGCAGGCGGAAGGGCATGTCGCGCCAGAATTCCAGCCGCTCCGGCAGCACCCGGTAGCCGCCCCAGTAGGGCGGGCGCGGGATGTCGGCGCCGGGGAAGCGCGCCTCGGCCTCGCGCAGCGCCCCTTCCAGCTCCGGCCGGCCGGAGAGCGGGCGGGATTGCTGCGAGGCCCAGGCGCCGAGCCGCGAGAGGCGCGGGCGGCTGGCGTAGTAGGCGTCCGACTCCGCCTCAGCCACGTGCTCCACCGTGCCTTCCACCCGCACCTGGCGGCGCAGCGTCTTCCAGTGGAACAGCAGCGCGGCGCGCGGATTGCCGCCTAGTTCGCCGCCCTTGCGGCTCTCCTTGTTGGTGAAGAAGACGAAGCCGCGCGCATCCAGCCCCTTCAGCAGCACCATCCGGGCGGAAGGGAAGCCATCGGGCGTGGTGGTGGCCAGGCACATGGCGTTCGGGTCGTTCGGCTCGCTGGCCTCGGCCTCGGCCAGCCAGGCGGCGAACAGGGCGAACGGATCGGCGGATTCGCCAATGGCGTCGGCAGCGGACACAGTGGCGGACGGATCAGGCGCGGTCATACGGCTCCCCCTTGCCCAGGCCTCGGGGGTGTGCCACCAGGGCCAGACCCTTGCAACCGGGGACATCCCCTGCCCTCGCAACCCCGATCAGAGCGGTCCCGCCCGACAATGGAAGCTGTTGCCCCGCACGCCACCCCCGCCACCGGCACGCTGATGGCCGGCAAGCGCGGCCTGATCATGGGCGTCGCCAACGACCGCTCCATCGCCTGGGGCATCGCCCGCGCCCTGGCCGCGCAGGGCGCCGAGATCGCCTTCACCTACCAGGGGGAGACGCTGGAGAAGCGCGTCCGCCCGCTGGTGGAGAGCATCGGCGCCGACATCCTGCTGCCCTGCGACGTGACCGACGAGGCGAGCATCGACGCCGCCTTCGCCACGCTGGAGCAGCGCTGGGGCCGGATGGACTTCCTGGTCCACGCCATCGGCTTCGCCGACAAGCAGTTCCTGCGCGGCCGCTACATGGACACCCCGCGCGAGGCCTTCCTGCAGGCGCTGGACATCTCCTGCTACTCCTTCGTCTCGGTCGGCCGCCGCGCCGCGGCGCTGATGCCGGAGGGCGGCAGCCTGCTCACCCTCTCCTATCTGGGGGCGGAGCGCGTCACGCCGCACTACAACGTCATGGGCGTGGCCAAGGCGGCGCTGGAGGCCAGCGTGCGCTACATGGCGGTCGATGTCGGCAACCAGGGCATCCGCGTCAACGCCATCAGCGCCGGCCCGATCAAGACGCTGGCGGCCAGCGGCATCGGCGATTTCCGCTACATCCTGAAGTGGAACCAGTACAACGCGCCGCTGAAGCGCAACGTCACCATCGACGATGTGGGCGGCGCCGGCCTCTACCTGCTCTCCGACCTCGGCTCCGGCGTCACCGGCGAGGTGCACCATGTCGATTGCGGCTACCATGTCGTCGGCATGAAGGCGGAGGACGCGCCGGACATCTCCGTCGCCCCCTGATCCGTGGCGCCTCATCCAGGGCGCCTCATCCGGGGCGCCCCATACGCGGCGCCTGACAAAGGGCGCCTGATCCGCGACTCCTGATCCGCGCCGCCGCCAGGCGGCGCGGCAACCTCGCCCCCTCCGGACGGTTGCTTCCCCATGTGGCCAATCAGGGCCGCATCAGGGGAAGCGCGCATGAGCCAGCACGAGCCACCGCTGCCGCCGGCAGCCCACGGGCCCACGCCCGCATCCGGCGCGCCCGCCGCCCCGGCTTCCCCTGGTGCCGAGGGCGACGCCGCCGCGGCGGAGCGGCAGCAGGAGACCGGCTCCGGCGAGGCGGCCATCGAGACAGGTGGGCGGGCCGAGCAGGATAGCCGCGCCGCGCGCGCGGAAGCCGCCGCCCGCAATCTCCGCTGAGCGCCCACGCGCTGTTCCACGGATCGAGGAGAAAGCCATGAGCAAGGCGCATATGCCCCCCGTGCCGCCCGCCAACCGGCCGAAAGGCCCGGGCGGTGCCACCGAGACGCCCGAGCAGAAGAGCGAGCAGCACGCGCGGCCGCAGAACAACATCCCGCAGAACCAGGGCCGCAGCGCGGACATCGCGCAGAACACGCACAACCAGGGCTACCAGCAGGACCGTTGACCATGCCCGACAAGAACCCCGACGCCATGCGTCACGGCGGCCCCGGCAGCAGCCACCAGAACCGCCAGGACCCGTCGAAATCCGCCGCCACCGGCCACAAGGGCGGCGGCGACGACAGCGGGCCGACCCCCGGCTCGTCCACCAACAGCAGCAACAGCCGCATCTCCGGCGGCGGCGGCGAGCGGGACCGGCACCACGTGCACGACCCCGCCCACAAATCCTGAGGAGGCTCCATGGCCGAGAAGCAGCCCACCGCGCATCCGCCCGAGCGGACGCCCGTCGACCCGGCCTCGGGCGATGACAGCGGCACCATCCGCCACAGCCACACCGGCGAGGCGGAGCAGCAGGAGACGGCCAGCGGCACCATCCGCCAGCCGATCCAACCCGGCGAGGTGCAGCCGGGCGAGATGAACGAGCTGGCCGCCACGCTGGGCGGGCCGGTGGACGTGTTCCCGGCCGGCGGGCGGCGCAAGCCGCCGCAGAGCGGCGACTGAGGGCGGCGGCCGGCTGAGAAGCGGCGAGGGGCAGGCAAGCCTCCCGGCCGCTTCCTCATCCGGCCGGTTTGCGGCGGGGCGAGGCTTCGCCCATAAACGGCGGCCCAGACAGCTCCGCCGGTGTCCCGCCATGTCGCACAACAGCTTCGGCCATCTCTTCCGCGTCACCTCCTGGGGTGAGAGCCACGGGCCGGCGATCGGCGGCGTGGTGGATGGCTGCCCGGCCGGCGTCCCGCTCTCCGAGGCGGACATCCAGCCCTTCCTCGACAAGCGCCGCCCCGGCCAGAGCAAGTTCGTGACGCAGCGGCAGGAGCCGGACCAGGTCCGCATCCTCTCCGGCGTGTTCGAGGGCGTGACCACCGGCACGCCCATCTCGCTGCTGATCGAGAACCAGGACCAGCGCAGCAAGGATTACGGCGAGATCGCCGACCGGTTCCGGCCCGGCCATGCGGACCTCGCCTACCACCTGAAATACGGCGTGCGGGACTATCGCGGCGGCGGCCGTTCCAGCGCGCGGGAGACGGCGGTGCGCGTCGCCGCCGGCGCCATCGCCCGCAAGGTGCTGGGGACGGGGGTTGTGATCCGCGGCGCCATGGTCGCAATGGGTCCCCTCGGCATCGACCGCGCCCGGCTGGACTGGGCGGAGACCGACAGAAATCCGTTCTTCTGCCCCGACCCCGGCGCCGTGCCGGCCTGGGAGGAGAAGCTGGCCGCCACCCGCAAGGCCGGCTCCTCCCTCGGCGCCGTCATCGAGCTGGTGGCGGAGGGGGTACCGTCGGGCCTCGGCGCGCCGCTCTACGGCAAGCTGGACGCCGACCTCGCGAGCGCGCTGATGAGCATCAACGCCGTCAAGGGCGTCGAGATCGGCGAGGGCTTCGCCAGCGCCGCGCTGGATGGCGAGGCCAATGCCGACGAGATGCGCATGGGGCCGGAGGGCGAGGTGGAATTCCTCTCCAACCATGCGGGCGGCATCCTGGGCGGCATCTCCACCGGCCAGCCCATCGTGGCGCGCTTCGCGGTGAAGCCCACCTCCTCCATCCTGACGCCGCGCCGCTCGGTGGACCGCTTCGGCCAGGAGGTGGAGGTGCTGACGAAAGGCCGGCACGACCCCTGCGTGGGCATCCGCGCCGTGCCGGTGGGCGAGGCGATGCTGGCCTGCGTGCTGGCCGACCACCTGCTGCGCCAGCGCGCCCAGAACCCGGATGCGCCGGAGCGGCCCCGCCTGCCGCGCAATTGAGCGCGATTGCCACGGGCGAAGCGGCCAATCCCGACCACCACACTTGACTATTTAGTGACGCCTCAGGATTAGAAGGGACAGACCAGACCAGCCGAGGCTTCCGCATGTACCTCGATGCTCCAGCGGCCGACACCGACCCCACCACAGCCTGCCGCCACTTCCTCTCCCTGGCCGGGACGGAATCCTGGAGCCGGCGCATGGCGGACATCGCGGAACGCGCCCGGCCGCGTTCCTGGATGGGACGGGCGGCGCAGCAGCGCCACGCGCTGGAACTCCTGCTGGCCCGCCTGGCCGACCCGCGCGACTCCGCCGGCCCCGCCGCACCCAACGCGGCCGAGCAGCGCATCCTCGCCCTGGTGCGCGAGGCCGTGGCCCTGGCCGACACCCTCCCCCCGGAATCGCGCGAGCGGCTGCGCCAGCGCCTGCTGGAGGGGCTGACCGGCGAAGGCACCCTGATCCCGCTCTTCCACCTGCTGCGGGAGGCGGCCCGCCAGCGGGCCCGCGGCTTCACCGTGGCCTTCACCGGCCTGGCCGAGGGCACGCCCCACGACCTGCTGCTGAGCCGCGACGGCGAATCGGCCGAGCTGGTGTGCGAGACCGTCTCGGCCGAGGAGGGCCGTCACCTGCACCGGGGCGACTGGTTCGCCCTGGTGGATGGCATCAACCCGGACCTGCAGACCTGGCTGGCCGCGCATCCCGGCCGCTACCTGCTGAAGATGACCCTGCCCGAGGGCATCCACGGCCCGCAGGAGCTGGCCGAGTTGCAGCGCCGCGTCAGCGCCCTGCTGGCCGACCACAGGCGCCAGGACAGCTCCGCCTCCGCCGTGCTGAAGCTGGACCCGCTGGTGCTGGCCGGCGCGCAGATGTCCGGCGCCGCCCTGCCGCAGCACCTGCGCAGCCTGTTCGGCCCCGACGCGCATCTGGCGGTGACGGCCGCCCCCTCCGGCGGCAGCATGTTCGTCATGGCCGCCCGCGCCGGGCGGGAGAACGCGGTGGCCGCCGCCATCGTCGGCCGGCTGGAGCGGGCCGCCGCCGGCCGCCTCTCCGGCACGCGGCCTGGCATCGTCTCCGTGTTCCTGGAGGATATCGAGCGGGCCGAGTGGCGCAGCCTGCGCGAGACGCTGGAGCTGGAAGGCGCCGTGCGCCGCTTCTTCACCACCCCCGCCGCGCAGCGGATCGTCGCCGCCGCCTGCGTCACCCGCATGGAGTTCTTCGGCGTCCCCGTGCCGGATTCGGCGGCCGATGGCGAGCTGCGCTTCCGCAACCAGTCGCATCCGCAGGCCCGTTCGGCCGGGTTGCACCCGGCCATCGCCTCAACGGTCTAAAATTTTCTCGATGTCTCTTTATCTTAACTCTATTGTGACGGAATCTCTGCCCTAGCCGTAAAGTTCGGTCACATAAGAGCCACTTTTTCCGGCATGCTGCGTTGCACTCTTCCCGCAACCGCCGCACCCAGGGTTTCTCCCGATGTCGGACCGTGAAATGGAAGCCAAGCTGCTGGAGCTGGATCGTCTGCTGAACGATCCGGAGGTCCAGATGGACCCCCATCGCGTCTGGTCGCTGCTGCAGGAAATCTCCGGCGCCCACAAGCGCCCGGCGCCGCGCGCCGCCTGAGGCTCAGCCCTCGCGCCGGGCGGCAATCAGGAATTCCCGGTTGCCCTCCGGCCCGAGGATCGGGCTCGGTTCCACCCCCAGCACCGTCCAGCCTTCCAGGCCCGACCACCAGCCTTCCACCCGGTCGCACACCGCCTGATGCACCGCCGGGTCGCGCACCACGCCACCCTTGCCCACCAGCGCCGGCCCGGCCTCGAACTGCGGCTTGATCAGCGCCACGGCCCAGGCGCCGGGCGCCGCCAGCCCCAGCGCCGCCGGCAGCACCGTGGCCAGCCCGATGAAGCTGGCATCGCACACCACCACGCCGGGCGGCTCCGGGATCAGGGAAGCATCCAGGCGGCGGGCATTGGTCTTCTCCAGCACCACCACCCGCTCGTCGCTTCGCAGCTTCCAGGCGAGCTGGCCATGGCCCACATCGACGGCATAGACCCGTACGGCGCCATGGTGCAGCAGCACGTCGGTGAAGCCGCCCGTCGAGGCGCCGACATCCACCGCCACGCGCCCCGCCGGGTCCAGGCCGAAATGCGCCAGCGCGTGCGAGAGCTTCATGCCGCCGCGGCTGACCCAGGGGTGCTCCTGGCTCTTCACCTCCAGCGGCGTGTCCTCGGCCACGGGCTGGCCCGGCTTCTCCACCCGCCTTGTGTTGGAGAACACCTTGCCGGCCATGATCAGCGCCTGCGCCCTGGCGCGGCTTTCCACCAGGCCGCGCTCGACCAGCGCCACATCGGCGCGCTGCTTGGGCATTCGGGGAGACTCCAGGATCAAGTCATCTTCTTTTTCTGAAGAAAAAGAAGCAAAAAGGCTTTGTCAGTTGGCGTCGCGCTCCAAGCAAGCGTGCCGCCAAACCGACAAAGGTTTTTTGGTTCTTTTTTTCAAAAAAGAACGCTTCTTCTAGGCTCTGGCCGGGCGCACCGCGCTCTCCACGCCCAGCGCCGCCACCGCCGTCTCCACGATGCCGCGCGCCGAGAGGCCGCAGGCCTCGTACTGCGCCTTGGGCGTGTCGTGGTCGATGAAGAGATCCGGCAGCACCATCGGGCGGAACTTCAGCCCGTGGTCGAAGGCGCCCTTCCAGGCCAGATGCTGCATCACCAGCGCGCCGAAGCCGCAGACCGAGCCTTCCTCGATGGTGATGAGCACCTCGTGCTCACGCGCCAGCCGCTCCACCAGGCCAGTGTCCAGCGGCTTGGCGAAGCGGGCATCGGCCACCGTGCAGGGCAGGCCGCGCGCGGCCAGCTCGTCGGCCGCCTTCAGGCATTCCTGCAGGCGCGCGCCATAGCTGAGGATGGCCACCTTGCCGCCCTCGCGCAGCACGCGGCCGCGGCCGATCTCCAGCACCGTGCCGCGCGCCGGCACCGGCTCCAGCCCGAAGCCCTCGCCGCGTGGGAAGCGCAGCGCCGTCGGGCCTTCGTCATAGGCGGCGCAGGTGGCGACCATGTGGGCCAGCTCCACCTCGTCGGCCGAGGCCATCAGCACCATCTCGGGAATGCAGCCGAGATAGGCGATGTCGTAGGCGCCGGCATGGGTGGCGCCGTCGGCGCCCACCAGCCCGGCGCGGTCCAGCGCGAAGCGCACGGGCAGCTTCTGCAGCGCCACGTCATGCACCACCTGGTCGTAGGCGCGCTGGAGGAAGGTGGAGTAGATGGCGACGAAAGGCTTCATCCCCTCCGTCGCCATGCCGGCGGCGAAGGTGACGGCGTGCTGCTCGGCGATGCCCACGTCGAAGGTGCGCTTCGGGAAGCGCTTCTGGAAGGCGTCGATGCCGGTGCCGGAGGGCATGGCGGCGGTGATGCCGACGATCCGCTCATCCGCCTCCGCCTCGGCGATCAGCGCCTGGGCGAATACCTTGGTGTAGGTGGGCGGCCCCGGCGGCGCCTTGGCCTGGGTGCCGGTGACGACGTTGAACTTCGAGACGGCGTGGTACTTGTCGGCGCTTTCCTCGGCCGGGGCGTAGCCCTTGCCCTTCTGCGTGACGACATGCAGCAGGATCGGCGCGCCATCCTCCGCGTCGCGCAGGTTGCGCAGCAGCGGCAGCAGGTGGTCGAGGTTGTGGCCGTCGACCGGCCCGACATAGTAGAAGCCCAGCTCCTCGAACAGTGTGCCGCCGGTCAGCAGGCCGCGGGCGTATTCGTCGGCGCGGCGGGCGGCGCGCTCCAGCGGCGCGGGGAAGCGCCGCGCCAGCTTCGCCATCATCTCCCGCAGGCTGAGGAAGGGGCGCGACGAGATCAGCCGCGACAGGTAGGCCGACATGGCGCCGACGGGCGGCGCGATCGACATGTCGTTGTCGTTCAGCACCACGATCAGGCGGGAGCGCATGGCGCCGGCGTTGTTCATCGCCTCATAGGCCATGCCGGCGCTCATCGCGCCGTCGCCGATCACGGCGATGACGTTCTGCTCGTCGCGCCTCGAGGGAGCCTTGCGCGCCGTGGCGCGCTTCAGGTCCCGCGCCACCGCCATGCCGAGGCCGGCCGAGATGGAGGTGGAGGAATGCGCCGCGCCGAACGGGTCGTACTCGCTCTCCGAGCGGCGGGTGAAGCCGGAGAGGCCGCCGCCCTGGCGCAGCGTGCGGATGCGGTCGCGCCGCCCGGTCAGGATCTTGTGCGGGTAGGTCTGGTGGCCGACATCCCAGATCAGCCGGTCCTGCGGCGTGTCGAACACGGCATGGATGGCCACCGTCAGCTCCACCACGCCAAGGCTGGCGCCGAGATGCCCGCCCGTCTGGGAGACGGCGTGGATGGTCTCGGCGCGCAGCTCGTCGGCCAGCTGGCGCAGCTGCTCGCCGGAGAAGTTGCGCAGGTCGGCGGGGACGCGCACGCGGTCCAGCAGCGGCGTGGCGGGCGGCGCGCCACCGCCGCCGGACGACGGAGGGGCGAACGTGTTCGGGGGGTTCGCCATCAGGACCTCCGGGCGATGGTGTAGTCGGCCAGCATCCGCAACAGATCGGCACGCTCGCCGAAGCTGTCGAGATGCGCGCGGGCCTGGGCGGCGAGTCTTTCCGCCTGCGCCCGGGCCCGCTCCAGCCCCAGCAGGCCGACGAGGGTGGCCTTGCCGGCCTCGGCGTCCTTGCCGGTGCGCTTGCCGGTCTCGGCCTCGCTGGCCGTGGCGTCGAGGATGTCGTCGGCGATCTGGAAGGCGGCGCCCAGCTCCCGCCCATAGGCGCAGAGGGCGTGGCGCTGCTGGCCCGGCGCCTTGCCCAGCACCGCCCCCGCCTCGGCCGAGAACTCGATCAGCTTGCCGGTCTTGAGCAGCTGCAGCCGGCCGATGCCGGCCTCGGTCGGCGGCTCGGTGCCGTCCTCGGCCAGCATGTCCAGCATCTGGCCGCCGCACATGCCGCGCGGGCCGGCGGCCAGCGCCAGGCGCAGGCACAGCTCGGCGCGCACGGCGGGGTCGGAATGCGTGTCCTCATGCGCCAGCACGGCGAAGGCCTGCGCCTGGAGGGCGTCGCCGGCCAGGATCGCGGTGGCCTCGTCGAACGCCTTGTGCACCGTGGGCTTGCCGCGGCGCATGTCGTCATTGTCCATCGCCGGCAGGTCGTCATGCACCAGTGAGTAGGCGTGCAGCATCTCGATGGCGGCGGCGACGCGCAGCGCCGAGGTGCGGGAGACGCCGAACTGCGCTGCCCCCTCCAGCACCAGGAAGCCGCGCATCCGCTTGCCGCCGCCCAGCGCCGCATGGCGCATGGCGGCGTAGAGGCGGGCCTCGGCGCCCTCCTCGGCCGGCAGCAGCGTGTCGAGCGCGCGCTCGATCTCGGCCGCGGCGGCGCGCAGCGCCTCCGGCAGCAGCGTCGGGGAGGTCTCGGCCATGGTGCTCAGGCCATCTCGCGCAGGGTGGCGCCCTCGGGGCCGCCACCGGGGCCGGCGACGATGGCCTGCACCTTCTGCTCCGCCTCGGCCAGCTTCGCCTCGCAATGGCGGCGCAGCGCGGCGCCGCGCTCATAGTCGGCGATCGCCTCCTCCAGCCGGGCCTGGCCCCCCTCCAGCTTCTTCACGATCGCATCCAGCTCGGCCAGGGCCGCCTCGAAGGACAGGGACGCGACGTCCGGACGGGTGGGCGTCTCAGGCATGGGGCAGCAACCTCGGGGCCAAGTGGGGCAGGTGACAGGGCAGCGGCGTCAGGCGTTCATCAACGCCCGGACATGGCTGGCGGCGGAAGCCGCCAGCGCGTCCAGATCATAGCCGCCTTCGAGCGTTGAGACGACCCGGCCGCCGCACAACCGGTCCGCGATGCCGCAGATTTGGCCGGTGAGCCAGCCGAAATCGGCCTCCCGCAGGCGGAGCTGCGCCAGCGGGTCGCGCGCATGGGCGTCGAAGCCCGCCGAGACGACGACGAGGCCGGGGCGGAACGCCTCCAGCGCCGGCAGCAGACGGTCCCGCCACACGGCGCGGAAGGCGGCGCTGTCCGCCCCCGGCTCGAGCGTGGCGTTCAGCACGTTGCCCACCCCCGTCTCGTGCTCCATCCCCGTGCCGGGATAGCAGGGCGACTGGTGCGAGGAGAGGAACAGGATGGAGGGGTCGGCCTCCACCGCCGCCTGGGTGCCGTTGCCGTGGTGGACGTCGAAATCCAGCACCGCCACGCGGGCGATGCCGTGCGCCGCCTGGGCATGGCGCGCGGCGACGGTGGCGTTGGCGAAGAGGCAGAAGCCCATCGGCCGGCGCGGCTCGGCGTGGTGGCCGGGCGGGCGCACGGCGCAGAAGGCCCGCCGCACCTCGCCGCGGCACACCGCATCGACCGCCGCGATGCCGGCCCCCGCCGCGCGCAGCGCCGCCTCGGCGCTGTGCCCGTTCATGCCGGTGTCGCCATCCAGCATCACCGTCTCGCCCGGCTCCGGGCGAATCGCGAGGATGGCCTGCACATACTCGGGCGGGTGGACGCGGGCGAGCTGCTCCGGCGTGGCGCGCGGCGCCTCCTCCTGGATCAGCGTGGCGAATTCCTCCCCCTCCAGCGCCGCCAGCACGGCGCGCAGGCGGTCCGGGCATTCCGGGTGGCCCTCGCCATTCTCATGGCCGAGGCAGGCACGGTGGGAGACCAGCAGCACGCTCATGGCGCGGCCTCAATCCTGCGCGGCGGGCTTGGGCTGGTCCTCCCGCTTGCGCAGGGTGAAGCGGTAGAGGCCGGCGGATTCGCTGAAGGAGACCAGCGCATGGCCGGTTTCGCGGCTGTAGGCCTGGAAGTCCTTCACGCTGGCCGGGTCGGTGGCCAGCACCGTCAGCTTCGCGCCGGGGGGGAGGGCGCGCAGGGCCTTGTTGGCCTTCAGCACGGGCAGCGGGCAGGTCAGGCCCTGCACATCCAACGTCGTCTCGCTCATGGGGAAGGACTGGACCACCGGCGTCGGCGCCGCGCAAGCGGCCTCTCCGCCACGGGGCGCCGGGCGCCCCGCTTCGTCGCGCGGCATCACCCGCCCCGCAGGCGCTGGGCCAGCACGGCCTGGGCGGCCATGGCCGCGCCGCCGCCGCGCCGGAAGGTGAGGGTGACGGGCTCGCCGCCATGGTCCCAGACCTTCAGCTCCTCCTCCAGCTCCGCCGTGCCGCCGACCTCGACGGCGAAGCGCCGGATGGATTTGTAGGGGATGCTCAGGATCTCCGCCTTGGAGCCGGTGAGGCCCTGGCGGTCCATCACCAGCAGGCGCCAGTCGGTCAGCGCGAAGCCGTCCCGCACGGTGCGGAAGGCGACGATCACCGCCTCGTCCGGCAGCAGCGCCTCCTGGAAGCGGGGGCCGAGCTCCTCCGGCCGAACCTGTCCGGCATCGCCGGTGATGGCGCCCAGCAACCTGCCCAGCATGGCCTTTCCCTCCCGCAAGACTGTGCCTGGGCAGATGGGATGCGGGGGCGCCGGCGTCCAGGGCGCGCCTCAGTTCTGCGGCGCGCCCGCCCGCATGTCGAGCGGCCGGCCGTGCGGCGGCTCCAACAGCTTGTGGTAGTAGTGCCCGGCCACGGTGCGGCCGCGCACCCGCGCATAGGCCGGGTGGGTGCCCCAGCGCGTGTAGCCCAGCGCCTCGAACAGCGCGATGGCGGTGCTCTGCGTCTCCCGCACGTCGAGGTTCAGCACGCGGTGGCCGAGCGCCGCGGCGCGCTCCTCCACCCGCCGCACCAGCAGCCGCGCCAGGCCGTGGCCGCGCGCATAGGGCGCGATGTAGGCGTGGGTGAGCTGGGCGCCGAAGGCCTGCGCCTCGTTGTTGCGCGGCGGGCGGATGAGCTGGGCCGAGCCCACCGGCACGCCGTCCAGCCGGGCGATGAACAGCTCGCAGCCCGGCACCAGCAGCACGCCACGGAAATGCCGCGCCAGCGCCTCGCGCCCCTGCGGCTCCACCCAGCCGAAGCCGCCGCCCTCGATGATGGCGGCGTCGGTGGCCTCGCACAGGTCGGCCAGGTCCATGTCGTCGAGCGACTCGGCGCGCTCGACCAGAAGCTCATGCTGAGAGGCGGACATTCACGGGTGCCATGAGAGGAAGTTGGCCAGCATGCGAAGGCCGGTGAACTGGCTCTTCTCGACATGGAACTGGGTGCCGACGAGATTGTCCCGCCCCACCACGGCGGCGACGGGGCCGCCATACTCGGCGGTGGCCAGCAGCTGCTCCGGCCGGCCGCCGGAGAGGGCGTAGGAATGCACGAAATAGGCGTGGTCGCCGGGGGTGATGCCGGCCAGCACCGGGTGCGCGCCCGGGGTGAAGCGCAGCGCGTTCCAGCCCATCTGCGGCAGCGGCAGGGCCGCGCCCGCCGCGTCGCGCGGGTCCATCGGCGCGATCTCGCCCTCCAGCCAGCCCAGGCCCGGCGTCACGCCATGCTCCAGCCCGCGCTGCGCCATCAGCTGCATGC
Organism: Teichococcus aestuarii; assembly: GCF_042651065.1. Lineage (NCBI taxonomy): Bacteria > Pseudomonadati > Pseudomonadota > Alphaproteobacteria > Acetobacterales > Roseomonadaceae > Roseomonas > Teichococcus aestuarii. The sequence continues at coordinate 2,084 of NZ_JBHSCH010000090.1, read as the reverse complement.
CGACGCAGATGCCGAGGAAGGGCACCGCGCGGCGCGTCACCGCCTCGTCCACCGCCTCGATGATGCCGGGCATCGCCTCCAGCCCGCGCCGGCAGGCGGCGAAGGCGCCCTGGCCCGGCATGACGATGCGGTCCGCCGCCGCCACCGCCTCGGCGGCGGTCTCGACGGTGATGGTGGCCTCCACGCCTGCATCCCGCGCCGCGCGGTGCAGCGCGCGCAGCACCGAGGCGAGGTTGCCCGAACCCGGATCGACGACCGCGACCTTCATGCCGCCTTCCCTTCCATCATGGCCCCTGCCTCGGCCCTCGCCAGGGCCGGCCGCGCGGCGAGCGCGCGCAGCAGGGCCGATTCCTCATCCGCGCCCAGCACCACGGCGGCGGCCGGCAGGCCGCGCCGCGCCAGCGTCCAGCGCCGCAGGTCCTGCGCGTGCAGCCCCGCCAGCCAGTGGGCGCCCAGCCAGGCATAGGGCCGCAGCGCCCCCGGCAGCAGCACCGCCGCCAGCACGGCCAGCGCCAGATAGAGCACCAGCACCAGCCACATCCCGTGCCGCAGGAACCACAGCGGCGGCAGCAGCGCCGCCACCAGCGAGAATCCTTCCGGTACCAGAACCAGTCCGGGTGTGCGGCGGTTCCGCCGCGGCCGCGCCTGCGCCCCGCCGGTGGCGGGCCCCGAGGGGGGCACGGTAGCGGGCACAGAGGCGGCGGGGGGGGGAGGCGGGCTATGCACCGTCCAGGCGCGCATCACCCCTCCAGCACGCCCTTGGTGGAGGGGATCACGCCGGCCGCGCGCGGGTCCGGCTCCACGGCGGCGCGCAGGGCGCGGGCCACGGCCTTGAACACGCCCTCCGCGATGTGGTGCGCGTTGCTGCCGGCGCGCTGCACGATGTGCAGGGTGATGCCGGCATTCATCGCGAAGGCGCGGAAGAACTCCTCGAACAGCTCGGTGTCCATCTCGCCGATCTTGTCGCGCGGGAAGGTCACGCTCCAGGCCAGGAAGGGGCGGCCGGAGATGTCGATGGCGGCCTCGGCCAGCGTCTCGTCCATCGGCACCACGGCGTGGCCGTAGCGGCGGATGCCGCGCTTGTCGCCCAGCGCGCGCTTCACCGCCTGGCCGAGCACGATGCCCACATCCTCGGTGGTGTGGTGGAAGTCGATGTGCAGGTCGCCCTTCGCCTGCACGTCCATGTCCAGCAGGCTGTGCCGCGCCAGCGCCGTCAGCATGTGGTCGAGAAAGCCGATGCCGGTGCCGATGCTGGACTGCCCCGTGCCGTCCAGGTCGAGCGAGACGCGGATCTCGGTCTCGCTGGTGCTGCGGGCGATGTCGGCGGTGCGGGGCTTGGCGTCCATGGGGGCTTCCTAGACCGCGCGAGGGGGGCTTGCCCAGGGGAGAGCGTGCGGAAGGCGGGGCTCGGCACCGGCCTTAACGCTCCGCCAAGCGGCCGCCGCCAGTCTGGCGCCGAAGCGGCCCGGCCGGGGCGGGCGCAGCAGGCCGACAGCAGCAGGCAGAGAGCAGGAGGGGGCAGGGCCATGGGCATGACGCGGCGCCGCATCATCAGCGCGGCGGGGTGGCTGCAAGCGGGCCTGCCGGCGGCGTGGTTCCGCGCGGCGGCGGCACAGCCCCTCGCCGCGCCGGCGGCAAAGCCCCTCGCCGCGCCGGCGACGCTCGCCCGGCTGGCCGAGGCGGAGGCTGCCCTGTTCCTGGAGCACGGCGCGACGCTCGGCGCGCTCAGCCTGACCGAGCCGCTGAGCGCCGAGAGCCGCGCCATGCTGCGCCAGCGGCGCAGGGAGGCGGATGTGGCGCTCGGCGCGCTGCTGGATGCCGTCCGCTCCGATCCGGGGCTGCCGGACGGCCCGGCCCTCGCGGCGGCGCTGGCGGCGGTGGCGGATTCGCAAGTTGTGATCGTGCTGCTGCGCGCCGGCATGGACCGGCCTGCACCGGACCGCCCCGCCCCCTCGGCCATCGCCTGGGCCGAGGCGCGGGCGCGGCAGGAGGCCGCCATGGCGGCGCTGCGCGGCCTGTTCTGGGCCCGCCTCAGCCTGCCCGCGCCGCCGGCCCTTCCGCCGCCAGCAGGCCGCGCGCCTCCT